>JAJZSQ010000141.1 GCA_021849615.1 Pseudomonadota bacterium | reverse complement strand
GAGCATGACCTTCGGGCCGGCACCGAAGTGTGTTCGGTAGCGTTGCAACGTCGCGCGCTCACGCGCCGGCTCACCGAGCATGCGGTAGATCACGGCCTGCTCCCAGAGCAGCGCGGCCGAGCGGCGCCGCACGAACTGCCGCTGCAGCTCGGTGATCGCCTGGTGCGGTTCGCCGATGTCGAGATACAGACCACTCAGCATGCGCCGCTGCGCGGGGGTGGCGCGCCCGAGCCGAATCAGTTCGCGCAGCAGCGTCACCGCGCGGCCGTTGTCGCCGAGTCCGAGGGCCAGATCGAGGGCCGGCTGCAAATCGCGCCTCTGGTGCAGGTGCAGGGCGAGTCGGCTGAGCGCAGCCAGCGCCGCCTGCGGGTGGTTGCTCCAGCGGGCAGATTGGGCGAGGCGGCCGAGCCACAGCAGCGAGTCCGGCCGCGCCCTGGTCGCACTGCGTGACAGCGCGTAAGCATCGTCGACTGCACCGGCACCGACGAATGCCTGCCAGGCGAGATCCCAATCCCGCGCTCTGAAGGGACGGCTCGGCAGCGACGGTGGCACGCCGGCGCAGGCTGGGTCGGGAACGCGGCTGATCGCCAGCAGCGCCAACATTGCGTACAGGCGCAGGCGCACGGTCGAGCGGGTCTGCTGCGTGCTCATCGCGGCTGCAGTCCAATGAGCCGGCGCGCGTAGTGCGCGGCAAGCCTCGGGGCATCGGCCGACAGCGCCAGCCGGGTCAGCGCTCGCCAGAGCGCCACGGTCGGCGGTATCGCGGCGAGTTCCTGCCGGGCGAACGCCAGGGCATCGAGCGGTCGACCGGCGGCGCGCAGCGCCGCGATGCCGTCGTAGAAGGCTTCAAGGCGCAGCGCCGGGTCCGGGCTGCGCGCGATGACATACCGGTACAGCTGCGCAGCCGCCCGGTAGTGGCTGAGCGCAGCCACGGTGCGCGCCTCGCGCACGAGGTGCCGGGTGTCCAATCGCGGTGCGAGCCGCAGGACTTCACGCGTGTAGGCCGCGGCGAGTCGCCGATGGCGTCTCGAGACGAACGGCTGCCGATACAACTCGGCGCGCAGCAGCTGCACCCGCAGCAGTGCGATGTCCGGCGTAAGCGTGGCCCAGCGTCGCTGCGCCCAGGGGGCGAGCGCGCGGCGCGCGAGCGCGATCCGCCCCGCCTTGAGGGCTTGGCGGGCGAGGAGCACGCGGGTTTCGGTCGCCGCCGGCTGTGAGCGCACCATCAGCTCCAGGTAGGCGAGGGTCGCGGCATTCGGCGCGGAAGAGTGCTTCAGGCTCGATTCGATGTAATAACGGGGATACAGCAGCACCAGGGCGACGAGCGTGGCGATGATCAGGCTGGCGCGCAGCCACAGGGGCGCAAAATGCTCGCGTGCCGCGGGCGCACGCGAGTGTGCACGCCGTTCGGCCACGGGCGCCGGGGGCGCTCGATCGGTCGACTCCGACAGCCGCATCGAGTCCATGACTCAGCCCCGACAGCGTACGGCGAGCTGCGCGCGTTCGGCGGTGAGCTTAAAGCGAACCTCGCCGCGCTCATCCGCTTTGCCGTGCCGGACCCGGCCGTTGATGCGCGTCACGCAGTGCGCCGCGTTGCCGAGGGTGATGGAGAGTGGTACGTATCCTTGCAACTGCAGGTCGAGGCGGCCGGGTGCGTGCGAGAGCGCCTCGATCAGTCCGTTCGCGCTCCTCAGGTACGGGCCGCGCGGCGCCGTGGGCTGAAGTACCAGTTGCGCATCCCCGCCGGGGCCCAGATGTACGTAGCGGTTGGTGCCGACGTCGCGATATCCGGCGACATTGCGCGAGGCAGTGAGATCCGGATAGCCGAGCGCCGCGGGGATGCGCAGTTCCTGCTCCGCACCGTAGTGGCGCAACAGGAACCCCCGTCCCTCGAGCGCGAGTCCGGCGGACTCGAAGGCGACGGCGATGCGGCTGTAGGTCGAGGCAAACACCGGTGTGGAGGGCTGGTGCTCGGCCCAGCGGTAGACCTGCTCGAGCTGCCTCAGAGCACAGGCGCGGGTCCCGGAGTAGTAGTGATAGTAGATCTCCATTGCCGTCAGCCGCCGCGGCCGATCGGTCATCTCGAGCGTTTGGATCACCTGGCTGTAGCCGCAGTAGGGCGGTTTCCACCCGTGGGTGTACTCGTCCTCGTTGCCGATTGGCGAGTAGACCTGGAAGTACTTGCCCTTGTGTACGCCGAGCGGCACGACGTTGGTCAGCGACGGATGTGCCCGCGTGATGGTGCTGTTGTTGCCATTGATGTTCTGCAGGCCGCCGCGGTAGGCGATGGCGAGCACCTTCGCATCCGGATCGGTGTCGCCCGACCACTGAATGACGCGCACCGGCTTGCCGGGTGGGGCGAGCAGCCGCTCGATGATGGCGGCCGAGCCGGTGACTTCCATCTCGGGACTGAACCGGTAGCCCGGCACCGGCAGGTTCATGCCGTATTTGAAGGCCGGATTGTGGGCCGCTGCGGCGGCGGAGCGCCGCGGGTGCAATCCCGCGGACAAGTCCGGGTCGCGCTCGAGGGCCTGCCAGTCGAAGGGGTGAGAGTAGGTGTGCGTGCCGATCTGCACCCAAGGCAGGCGGAAGATCCGTCGGGCGATGGGCCGCAGCGTCGCGACCTGCGCCTCGGGGTGCAGGCCGTGGCGGATGAACTCCGCGGCGATGACCGAGGCGGTCACGGGCAGCTGGAAGCGCTTGAGGACTTGATCGAGGATCACTTCGGCGGCCGGCTGATCGTGAAACGCGCCGATCCAGGAGAGCGAGGCGAAGCCGTCGCCGTCGATCAGGCCGAACAGCAGCCGCCGTCCGCTCGCGGTCGTGTAGTCATAGACCGGGACCGGCGGCAGCCGCAGCGCCGCGCGCAAGAAGCGGAACGGATCGACGATCCAGGCGGCCTGCAGCGCGTCGTTGGTGAGGTTGCCCTGGGGCAGGCTGCGCAGCACGTACGGCGAGAGGACGTATCCACCCCAGGGCGTGAGCGCGGCGGCGACTTCGGTACCTCCGGCCACCGTGACTGCAAGCAGCGGTCTGCCCGGCGGGCTCAGGCGGATCGGGCTGTAGTCCGGTGCGCTCGGCAGCGCCGGACTCTCGAACCCGAAGAAGCGTGAATCCAGGTGGGCGAGGTGGGCGCGATGCAGGCCGGCGGGGGCGGGCTTGCCAAGGCGCAGACCGAGCGCGCTGAGGCGCCCGGAGCTCAAGGGCATGCCGAAGTGGCCGAGGACGGCCACTGGCACGCCGGCCTGCATCTGCATCCGCAGCCAGCGCCAGGTTCGGGCTGAGTGCGCGAAATGTGAGGAATGGAACCAGGTGACGATGCCTGCGACCTGACCGGTGAGCGGGCCATTCGGCAGCGGCGTGCGAGTCACGTTGAGGGTGCGTGTAGCGTACCCCAGGTGATTCAGGGGCATCGCCACGTACCAGTTCAGATCGTTGTTCATCGCATCGCCGCGGCTGGCGTCGAGCATCAGGACCTGACGTGGCACGGGCGTGATCGTGCTCACGCCGACGATGTCGAGCGACCCATTGCTCACGTATGGAATGATGTCGTGGCGTTCGATGCGGCGGGCCAAGTGCTGCGCGTCAGTGCGCTCAGCAGGCGGCAGGTAATCAATGGCAATCGGTGTCAGTCCCAGCCGGTGCACCTGCTCGAGTCGCGCCAACAGCGCATGCAAGGCGCCGGGGGCGACCGCGACGTAGCGTCGCGTCGACTGATCCCAGCCGCGGTAGAGCGATTCGGCTGCGACCGCGATCACGCCCTGACCCTTCAGGGCCGGCAGCAGCGCGAAGCCGCGATTGAAGATGAATCGTCCCCGGGGATCACCCCGGTGCACGGACTCGATGAGCGCCACCAGTCCGGCCCGGTAGGCCGCGCGCTGCGCGGCGCTCTTCAGGGCGAGGCGGTAGCTGTCGAGCGTATCGAAGAAATAGTTGTGGTAGCCGCGCGCGCTCAGCGGCGCGAAGACGTGTTGCACATAATAGGCGCGGCACGCGGGGTTGGCCTGATTGACGATCCAGCTCTTCCAGATGCGATTTTCCGCCAGGCGGCAGTGCGCCGGCAGGGTCTGCGCCGCCGGGGAGTCCAGGGGGATCTCGCCGAGGGAGACGTAGGCGAAGACCGTCGTGCGCGGACCGGCGAGCGCTTTCGGCTGGGTCTGCGCATCCGGCTGCACGATCACCCAGTCGAAATCGCGCAGCACGTTCGCCGGGGGATGCTCGCCATAGAAGAAGGCAACGGAGGGGCGGTGCACCTCCTGTGCCACGCTTGCGGGGACCGGCATCCACAGCACGAGCACCGCAATCAGCAGGAGCAGCCACCGCGGCATTAGGGTTACGCGCAGCGACGGGCCACCGGGTTGACCGATCGCGCGGCGCATCGCCGCGATGCGTCCGCTGCCACGGGCCGCAGGGGCGAGCGTGATCGGCGCCGGGGAGCGCAATGGTGGGAAGCCTGGGTACGCATTCACGCCAGATATTGTCAAGCGCGAGTGCGTCTGCTGGAGGGAACGCCGTCACGGATTATGGCAAGACGATCCGTGTGCAATGCGGGTTCTGTGCACTGTCGCTCATTGGCAAGAGGGCCGTCTGCGGGTCGGAGCAGGAGGGCGGGGAGAGCCCTGTGCGGCGGTAGTGATTCGTCATCCCCGGGGGCTTTCGGGCGCCCGCCCCCGAGCTGCCGACCGTGCGCCACGGTGCCGGTACTCTGTGGCGTGGTGCGCGGGTCAGACCCCCGCACCCGACGGTCGGAGACGATAGACAGGACACGTTCGTCACGTGCATTGTCACCTTATCGATGGCAACACGGGGGCAGACACAGTGAGAGCCGGCATTGCGGCAGTAATCCGGAGTCTCGCGACTGCGGGCGTTCTGCCCGGGCGGGGGGCGATGCATGGGCCCTGATGCGGATGTGCTGATGCGGCGGGCACGAGAGAGTCTCGAGCGGGCCTACGCGCCGTACTCGCGATTCCCCGTGGGGGCGGCCGTGTGCGATGAACGAGGTCGCCTGTTCACGGGTGTGAACGTCGAGAATGTTTCCTTTGGGCTGAGCATGTGTGCCGAGCGTGCTGCGATCTTTGCGGCCATCGCCGCAGGCGCCCGGCGCATCTCGGCCATCGCCGTCGCCAGCGGCGCAGCGGAGGTGCTCTCACCCTGCGGTGCGTGCCGACAGGTGATCGCTGAGTTCGCATCAGGGGATACGCCCGTGTACTGCTGCGCCGGCACCAGCGAGATGCGCCGCTGGACGGTCTCGCAATTGCTGCCGAGCGGCTTCGTCGCCACGCAGCTGCGTAGCCCGTGAGTGGCTACGCCGGCGCCTTGCACGGGCATCATGGTGTGGCCCAGGCGTCTCGCGACATGCTCATCCGCTGCCATTGCGGTCCCGCGCGGCAGGGGCGCATCAGCCCGCCCCGGTGCGCCGCTCGGTGCGCAGACGCTCCGCGGACTGACCGTCTCGTGAGCTCCCAGCCGAGGACCCGATGAACCGCCTCCCGAACGAACCGGCCGCGCCGGACGCGCCCACCGTCGAAACGCTCGGAATCGCTCCGGTGCCCGACCGGGCGCGGCACATGCGCGTCACCTCTCTGTTCGTAATCTGGAGTCTCGCCTCGGCGTCCGCGACGACACCGGTCATCGGACTGGTCCTGAAGGGCATGGGCCTCGAGCAGTTTCTCTGGGTCAACGTGCTCGCCCTGCTCATTGGCCTAGTGCCCTCGATGTTGCTGGCGCACATGGGTCGGCAGGTGCCGATCATCTCCATGGTGATGGCGCGGCGGACCTTCGGCATGGGCGGGGCGACGCTGCTGTCGATCCTGTACACCATCGTGGGTGCCGGGTGGTTCGGACTGAACACCGACGTGGGCGGACAGATCCTCTCGAGGTTGTTTCCCGGGCACGGCATGTTGTGGTATCTGATGCTCGGGGGCCTGCAGATCGCCCTGGTGTTCTTCGGCATGGACGTGCTGGAGAAGTTCTACAACTACACCGCTCTGGTGTTTCTGTTGTGCTATGCGGTGCTGGCCTATTATCTGTTCGGCCGGTATTCCTTCGTCATGCCGCGCCAGGTGGGCACGATTGCCTGGGGAAAGGACATCGATCTCATCCTGAGCTTCAGTCTGCTGTCGTGGGCCTACATTTTTCCGACGGTGACGCGCTTCTGTCCGCCGTCGACGGCCGATGAGCGTCCTTTGCGTCGCGCCGCGTACATGCTGGCGCCAGGCGTGGGCGTCATGACCTCCGTCGTGGTGATGGGGGCGCTCGGACTGGTCGCGCTGGGAATGACGGGGCAGTGGAATATCGCGCTGCTCGGCAAGCATCTGCCGGTCTGGGGGGAGGTCTCGGCCATCGGCGTGATTCTCGCCATTGCCCATACCAACGCGATGAATCTGTACCCGGCAGTCACCACCCTGCTCGCGGTCAATACCTCGGGTCGAACCGCGCACCGCATGCTGCAGCCGATGCTGGTGATCATTCTGGGCGCATTCGCCACGGCGCTGGCAATCCTCGGCATCCTCGGGTTCATCCAGGGGTTTCTCTCGGCACTGGGCTCGCTGCTGTTTCCGTTCACCTTCATCCTGGTCGTCGACTGGTTTCACGGCCGCTACTACGCCGATGCGATTTCGTCGTTCTACGCGACGCCGCGGCGCTTGCCGGAGTGGTTCGTCTGGCCGGCGCCGTGGGCCATCGCCATGCTGCTCGCGGGCGTTGTTCTCGCCGGGATGGAGCCGCGCGTGCCACCGATACTGGCGCAGATCATGCCCTGGCAGGTCTGCTCGGCGCTCGCCGTGACCGTCGTCTATTACCTGGGGCTGCGCTTTGCGCACCCGCGGTTTCGTCCCACGCAGGCGGCCTGAGTAGCCACAGGCGCGAGACACGTGTTTGTGGAACAATCATCACCATGGACAAGCTGTTCATTTCCGCCGATCAGTTGCTGCGCGACTCGATGGAGCTCGCCCGGCGGGTCGTGGCGAGCGGCATGCGCCCGACGTTCCTGGTGGCGA
>JAJZSQ010000140.1 GCA_021849615.1 Pseudomonadota bacterium | reverse complement strand
ACATGGCCTATGTGCCGACGATGCACACCTGCATGACCATGAAGGGCGTGCCCACGTTCTACCATCCCGGGTTGCCCTACCTCGGGGAGAGCTTCGAGGTGGTGCATGATCCGGCCGATCATCACTGGGGGGCGTTGCAGGCGATCAACCTGGATACCGGGCGCGCGGTCTGGAATCACGAGAGCGACCTGCCGTGGGATGCCGGGGCGATGAGCACCGCAGGGGGCGTGGTGTTCAGCGGTTCGGCGCGTGGTCACCTGTATGCGTTCGATGCACGCACCGGCCAGGTGCTGTGGCGTAGCCCGCGGCTGTCCTCGGGCATCATCGCCCCGCCCTCGACGTACGTGGTGGATGGCAAGCAGTACGTCGCGATTCTCGCCGGCTGGGGCGGCGGTACCCCCATCTGGGGCGGCAAGATGGTCCCGGCGGTGAAGCAGATTCCACGCGGCGGGCATCTGTATGTCTTTGCCCTGCGATAACCGCGGCGCTCGGGTGGGTGGACGCTTCGCCGTACTGCTGGGGGTGGCTCTGAGCTTCGCCGCGCTGGGTCTGCAGCGCGGCGAAGCGGCGGTACCGGCGCTGTACACCGCCGCACAGGCCCGCTCGGGCGAGCGGGTTTACGAGCATCACTGTGCGTCGTGCCACGGCAAGCAGGAGCAGGGGCTGGTCGGTCCGGCGCTGAGAGGACCGATCTTTGCTTCGGTGAAGGCCAACTACACGGTACGGGACATTTTCCTCTTCCTGTCCGTGAACATGCCGGCCCCTGCGCCGGGTTCACTCAGCCCTTTGCAATACGTGGACGTTATGTCCTTCCTGCTGCGGCAGAACGGCTTTCCGGCCGGCACGGTCCGGCTGACCGCCACGACTGCCGGCAGCAGCGCAGTGCCGTTGCGGTATCACGGCGGCGCGCCGGCGCCCGCGGTGCGCGCCCCTGCCGGGGGCGGCTGCGGGCGCCAGGCGGTGCGATCTGCCGCCGGTGCGCGTCTCGCGCCCCGGCACTGCCCGGCGACGCCCGGCGGGCCGATGCCGCGTGCGCTGCGCTAGCGGAGAGGTCTGCGTCCATTCCCTGAGGTACGGGTGTGTACGCGCCGAGGCAGAACTTCGGAATACCCGTACTGTACACGTCAGCGCGGATCGCGCTAGGGTAGCGGATACGGCAAGTTCCGCAGATCCTGCATCGTGCAGGCTGCGGAGGGGGGGTCGGGTGCGAGAAGAATCTGCTGCGCTTCAGCCGGCGCTGCATGCTGCCGACGAATTGACCGTCGCGGAGCGCTCCAAAGTCGTGTCGCTGTGGCATGAGCGGGCCCATCGGTTGGGGCTGAGCGAGCGTTGGCGTCCGGACTTCAGCGCGCTCAGCCGTCGCGCTCTGAGCGAGCTTGCCGAGCAACATCGGGCACTGTACCTGCATGCTCTGCCGGTGATGGAGTTGCTGCACCAGCAGATACTCAACACTCACAGCATGGTGTTGCTCACCGACAAGCGCGGCCTGATCATGCACGCCCTCGGTGACGGGGACTTCCTCGAGAAGGCCGAACAAGTCGCGCTCAAGCCCGGCGTGCTCTGGTCGGAGGACAGCAAGGGGACCAATGCGATTGGCACCGCGCTCACCGAGCAGCGCGCCACGCTGGTGCACGGCAGGGAGCATTTTCTCACGGTCAACCGCTTTCTTACCTGCTCGTGCAGCCCGATCCGCGGACCCTGCGGGGAACTGATCGGCGCGCTCGACGTCTCCGGACCCCAGGAAGGTTATCACCCGCATACGATGGGGTTGGTGCGCATCTCGACGCAGATGATCGAGAATCAGCTGTTCATCGATGAGTTCGCCCAGGCGCTGCGCATCCACTTTCATCCCCGGACGGAGCTGCTCGGCACGCTGCTCGAGGGCATCGCGGCATTCGACGAAGCGGGTCGGATGCTCGCGGCCAATGCCAATGCCCGTACGCTGCTCGGATTGTCCGCCGAGGGACGTACAGGGTATTCGCTCGATTCGCTGTTCGACACCGATGTGCCGTCCCTGCTCGCGCGGCGCGGGGCCGCCGGGACGCTGGTGCGCCTGACGTTGCGTAGCGGGCAGGCGGTGCTGGCACGCGTCGAGCCGAATGCACTCGTGCACCGTGCCGCGGCGCCCGCGCCGCAGCCGCCGAGGCGCACCGCCCAGGCTGCGCCGGAGCGTGGTGCGACACTGGCAGATCTGGATACCGGTGATCCGGCCATCGCGGCAGTGATCGGTAAGGTCCGCAAGGTGCAGGGTTACGCGGTTCCCATTCTCATCCTGGGAGAGACCGGCACGGGCAAGGAACTGCTCGCACATGCGATCCACAACGAATCGGAGCGGCGGGGCGGTCCGTTCATTCCCGTCGACTGCGCCTCGCTTCCGGAGTCGCTGATCGAGGCGGAACTGTTCGGATACGAGGAGGGTGCATTCACCGGAGCCCGGCGCCGGGGCAATCCCGGCAAGATCCTTCTCGCCGACGGCGGCACGCTGTTCCTCGATGAGATCGGCGACATGCCGCTGGCACTGCAGACACGTCTGCTGCGGGTGCTGCAGGAGCGGGCGGTCCTGCCGCTCGGCACCCACCGCGAGCGACCCGTCGACATCGTGGTGATCTGCGCGACTCACCGGGACCTGAAGGACATGATGCACCGCGGCTTGTTTCGCGAAGACTTGTACTACCGGCTGAACGGACTCACAGTGCGGCTGCCGGCACTGCGTGAGCGGGCGGACCTCGAGACGCTCGTGGCGCGTATCGTGCGTGCCCAGACCCCGTCCGTGCCGCAGATCTGCCCGCAGGTCCTGGCGGCGTTCCGTCGCTATCACTGGCCGGGCAACATCCGGCAGTTGTCCAACGTGCTGCGTACCGCGGGCATCATGGCCGGGGAATCGGGGCGGGTGGGTCTGCAGCAACTGCCGGAGGATTTTCTTGATGACCTGCCAGACGAGGACGGGAATGCGCCGCGTGGCAATGGGGCGGATCTGAGGTCACTGCGCTCGAGCGCCGTGACCGCGGCCCTCGAGCGCAGTGCGGGTAACGTCTCTGCCGCTGCGCGCGCCCTTGGAGTCTCTCGCAACACGATCTACCGCACGCTGCGGCCGCGGCGTTCAGCGTAGGGTAAGCGTCACGCCCGCCAGGACACTGATGCCGGGGGCGGGCTCGAAATACGCGCCGCTCGACTGATTGACGATGACTGCGGCGACGTAGCGGCGGTTCAGCAGATTGTTCACCCGTAGGAACACCTCGAGGCGCTGAGCGCCGAAAGCCGTACGATACCCGCCGCTCGCATCGAACAGCGAATAACTTCCGGCGTGGACGCTATTGGCTTCGTTGGCGGGGACTGAACTGAGATACTGCCCGCTGAGACTGGCGTGCCAGCCGCGCCGCCCGCCCCAGGTCACCTTCGCATACGCGCTGTTGCGCGGCACGCCCGGCAATCGGTTACCGGCGGGAATCAGCTGCGTCGGGGTGGCGCACGGCACGGTGGTGCAGGTGCGAAAGCCATCGATGTACACCGCCTGGACGTAGGTGTACGCCATCTGCAGGTGCCACAGTGGCAGGAAGTGGTATGCGAGGGACGCCTGTGCGCCGCTGCGGCGCGTCCGGCCGGCGTTCTGATACGTGGTGCGTCCGCCGCTGTCGGTGACGACGACGATTTCATCGTTGGTATGGGTCAGGAACGCCGCGATGGACCCCTTCAGCGTGTGCGCCACCCGAAACTTCGCCCCGATCTCGCCGTTGTTGCTGCGCGCCGGACGCAGCGCGAGATTCAGGCCCGGTGTACCGTCCGGCCGGTAGGCGAGCTCCGAGGCGAGCGGTGTGCGAAAGCCCTGGCCGAATGCGGCGTACAGGTGCAGCCAGTGCAGCGGCGCATACAGCACGCCGGCGACCGGCGAGGTGGCCGTGTAGGTCACGCTGCCGGAGTCGTTGCCGTTGCGCGGGGTGATGAAGTGGTCTTCGGTGATGAATTTCACCTCGCTGTGACGCACGCCGAACATCACACTCCAGTGACTCGAGAGCGACAAGCTCCCCTGCGTGTATTCGTCGATGTTGCGCGCGATGTCATTTTCGTTGCGCCGCAGTGCGCCTTGAACGCCGAGTGTCGGGCCAATGAAGTTGTCATACCCGCGGCGCTGCTCATTCTGGGTGTCGTAGCTCACGCCGGCGACCCAGGTGAGCGCATGGCCGGCGAGCCGGCTCTTGAGGCTCCAGCGGGCATCGCCCCCGCCGAAGTCGCGGTGCAGGTCGATGACGCCGCCGGAGCTTGCCGGTGCGAACTGCGCACCAACTGGGATGGAGAGGAACTGCAGCACACTGCGGTGCCCGTAGTAGCCCATCAGGCGCACCTGCTGGTGTGCGCCGAGCGCGTGCTTGAAGATCAGCCCGCCTTCCTGCTGATCGAGGGTCTTGCGGGTATGGAATGCGAGCGCACCGGCGGCGCTCTGGTCTGGGTTGGCCGCGAACTGCGCGGCGGTGAGTCCCTGCGCGTCGAGTGAGTCGGGACGCGACAGCACGTTCGCGACCAACGTGAGCGAGCTGCGCGCGCTGAGCGCGTAGTTCACTTTACCGTTGAAGGACTCGCTGCGCGCTTTTTGCTGCGGCCGGAAGCCCTGCCAGGAGAAGTGGGTGAAGTCCAGGTTGTAGCGCAGTTTGCCGAGCGCATCGCTCGCATCGACGCCGGCGCGCACGGCGCCGAAGCTGCCGAAGTCCAGATCGAAGCGCAGTGAGCCGGGCGCCTTGCCCGAGGCGGTGAAGATCTGGATCACGCCGCCGGAGGAGTTGCCGTAGAGCGCCGAGAACGGCCCTTCGAGCACCTCCACGCGTTGCGCCGAACCGAGGTTGAACTGTGAGACCTGGCCCTGGCCGTCCGGGCCGCTCTGCGGGATGCCGTCCTGATAGATCCGCACGCCGCGCACGCCGAACGCCGAGCCGGCGCCGATCCCGCGAATGGACACCTGCTGGTCCTGCGCGTAGTCGTATTGGTTGCGCACCAGCAGGCCGGCCACCGAGCGCACGCCTTCGGCCAGATTGATGCCGAGCGCATCGTCGCGCAGCTGGGCGCCCGAGACGCTGCTGATCGAGGCAGGGACGTCGAAGGCGGGCATTGCAATCCGGGTGGCCGTCACCACGACGTCGGCCAAGCGCTGCGCAGGTGCGGCGGGGGCCGGCGGAGCGCTCAGCACCCATGCCGCTGCGGCGGTCGCGGTGAGTAAGACGGCGCGTGCTGCTGGCCGGCCTCGGCCGGGCCTGAGAGACAGGCTGCGTGTTAAGGACATGGTTGCTCTTGTTGGTCCGCTGGCAGAGTCCGGCGATCCACGCGGGCGCCACCGGAAGTGCACGGTACTGCGCGCCCACACCGATTGTACCGAGGTCAGCGGAAAAAAGGGGTAAGAGCCGGCCAGCGGTCCGTTTCCGGACCACTGGCGGCGTGCTGCCGGCATGTCAGAAGCTCAGGAACAGGCCGGCGTTGATGTTCCAGCTGGCGTTCTTCTCGCCCATGTCATTGGTCGATTGGAGCCGGCTGAATTCCCCGACCAGCAGCAGGTTATCGGTCAGGTGGTGGTAAACCCCAGCGGTCCACTTGTTGTTCATCTCGACCAGCGTGCCGTTGGCCAGGTCGAGCGCAGTCGGGTCGAGCTTGCTCTCCCCGTAGTTGATGCCGTACTTGGTTTTGCCGTACGTGTAAGTCAGCTGGGCGATGAACCCCTCGGAGCTGCGCGGGTGTCCGAGCGAATCGTTCGAGTTCACGAATAGACCCGTCGTACCGACGCCTTTGCCGCGGTAGTACCAGCTCATGATTTGAAATGGTCCGGCGGTATATTTGCCACCGATATCGAACGCGGCACTGCTGTAGTGCAGATTGTTCGCGCCGATCACACACGCGGTGGCGTTGAGCGAGGGGTCCGAGCAGGCGATCGCCTGGCGCTGGTACAGTCCGCTCGCGGAGAGATAGAGATTGCCGAGTGTGTAGGTCGCCTTGGCCTGGAAGCTGGGCGTGGAGTGATTTGCCGGCACCTGCCCGAGTGTGTTCAGAGGATCGAAAATGCCAACCGTCACGTTCGCCCCGCGCACCGTCGGGGTGGTGTAATCGATCTGCGCCAGCCAGTCGGTATAGATGTAGCCAAGACCGATCGAGCCGAGCGAGGTATTGGCCGGTGCGGCGTAGTTGCCATTGCCGGCGCCCACGCCGAGCAGGGTCATGTCGTTGAGGATCGCATCGGAGGCGAACAGTCCGATGTTGCGGCCGGCCATGATCGTGCCGAAGTGCTTGTTGCCGACCGTGAGGAACGCCTGGCGGACATCGAGGCCGGCCGTGCCGAGGGCGGTATGACCGAAGTTGGAGGTGCCGACTTGCAGATTCGGGCTGCCGCCATCGTTGGTGCTGATGCCCGGATAGAGCCCGAAGGTGAAGCCGATGTGGTAGCCGTCCTGGACGGTTGAGCCGCTGACCGTCAGGGCCGCCGGCAGCAGACCGTTCGTGACCGAAGAGGACCCGTTGCTCGCCACGCAGGCCAGTCCCCCGGCCACCACGCTCGGGTGCTTCTCGCACTGCGAATAGATGTAGTGTGCGTTGACGTTGCCGTTAAATGACAGTTTCCACTTTCCGGCCTTGACGCTGATGGCGTGTGCGGCAGGTGCGCTGAGTGCGGCGCAAAGGACGGCGACCAGGATGTTCGCGTTGCGAAATCTCATTGCAGAGCCCCCTTCGTTGTACGTTTGAGTGACTCTCGTGCAAAGCAATAGCCGTGCCACCGCGCCGAGGCAGCCGGTCCGTTGCGCACCGGACACGCCCACTTGGCACAAGCGCCCACCGGGCCGACGCCGGGCAGCGGTGATCGGTACACAGTGTCACGCTTACGGAACAACCGGTGCCGCCGAATGCGCTCGGCGCACGCATGGACGGACCGCTCGCGCGGGGCGGCGCGCACACTAGCGCGGCGATGAGGAGTCTCATGACCCGCCAGTGTTTCGTTCAGTGACACTGTCACGCTGGGACATGACACACATGAC
>JAJZSQ010000022.1 GCA_021849615.1 Pseudomonadota bacterium | reverse complement strand
GCCTGTGCGTGGCGTTCAGCGGCGGCGTGGATTCCACCGCGCTGCTGGCCGGCCTCGCCCGCTTGCGCACCCGCCCCGCGGCACTGCGCGCGGTCCACGTCGATCACGGACTGCACCCCGAGTCCGCGCGCTGGAGCCGTCACTGCCGCTCGCTCGCTCGAGCGCTCGGCGTGCCCCTGAAGGTCGTGCGCATCCGCGTCGAGAACCCCCCGGGCGGCTCGCTGGAGGAGGCGGCGCGCACGGCGCGCTATCGGGCGCTCGCGGGCGAACTGAGGCGCGGTGAGGTGCTGCTCACCGCCCACCATCAGGACGATCAGCTCGAGACCGTCCTGCTGCAGCTGTTTCGCGGCTGCGGCCTGGCGGGACTGGCGGCCATGGCCCCGCGCGCCCCGTTCGGGACGAGCGAGCTGCTGCGCCCGCTGCTCGGCTTCCGCCGGGCGCAGCTCGCCGCCTGGGTCGGCGCCCAGGGGCTCGCAGTGAGCGAGGACGTCTCGAACCTCGATGAGCGCTTCGACCGCAATTACCTGCGCCGCCAGGTGCTCCCGGCGGTGCACGCGCGCTGGCGCGGCGTGGCGGGCGCGGTGGCCCGTACCGCGCGGCTCGCCGCCGAGGGCCAGCAGCTGCTCGAGGCGCTGGCGCTGAGCGACCTGGAGCCCGCCCGCGACGGTGCTGCGCTCTCGGTCAAGGCGCTGCGCAGGCTCGCGCCGGCCCGGCGGCGCAATGCGCTGCGCCTGTGGATCGGCGCACACGGGGTGGCGCTGCCCGATGCCCGCCGGCTCGAACAGATCGCCGCTCCGGTGCTGGACGCGCGCCCCGATGCGCATCCAGAGGTCCTCTGGGCCGGCACCCGACTGGTGCGCCACGCCGATCTGATCTGGATCGAACCGCTCGGCGCGCAGTCAGGTCCGTTGCGCCCCGGGGCCGAGGTGTCCTGGGATGTGCGCGCCGCGCCGCGCTGCGAACTGCCGGGCGGATGCGGCGTGCTCGAACTCAGGGCCGATGCGCACGGACCGCTCGATCTCGATGCGCTCGGCACGCCGCTCACCGTGCGCTGGCGCAGCGGCGGGGAGCGTCTGCGCCTGCGGCCCGGAGGGGTGCGCCGGGCGCTGAAGAGTCTGCTGCAGGAGGCGCGCGTGCCGCCGGCGGAACGGGCTTGCCTGCCGCTCGTCTATCACGGGGATACGCTGCTCGCGGCGGGCGATCTGTGGCTCGATGAGAGCGTGCGCGCGCGACGCGGCGCACGCCGTCGCGCGCGGTTGCTCTGGAAGAAGACACCCCACGCCGGCCGCTGATGTGCTAGTCTGCATGCCCGTCGTTCATGCAGCCATGAACACCCGGCAGCGGTTCCAACGGCGGTTCACCTAAACTCACGATTTATATGACGCGATTCGTATTCGTCACCGGCGGTGTCGTATCCTCGCTGGGCAAAGGTATTGCCAGTGCATCGCTCGGCGCGATCCTCGAGGCACGCGGCCTGAAGGTCGCCATGGTCAAGCTCGATCCGTACATCAACGTCGATCCGGGCACCATGAGTCCCTTTCAGCACGGCGAGGTGTTCGTCACCAGCGACGGCACTGAGACCGACCTCGACCTCGGGCACTATGAGCGTTTCGTGCGCACCACCACCGGGCGCAACAGCAACTTCACCACCGGCCGGATCTACGAGCGGGTGATCGCCAAGGAGCGCCGCGGCGATTACCTCGGCGCAACGGTGCAGGTCATTCCGCACATCACCGATGAGATCAAGCGCAGCATCCAGCTCGGCGCCGAAGGGGCCGACGTGTGTATGGTCGAGATCGGCGGCACGGTCGGGGACATCGAGTCGCTGCCGTTCCTCGAGGCCATCCGCCAGATGGGCGTGGAGCTCGGCCACAGCCGCTGCGTCTATCTGCATCTGACTCTGGTGCCGACCATGGGTGGCTCCGGGGAGATCAAGACCAAGCCGACGCAGCACTCGGTGAAGGAGCTGCGCGGCATCGGCATCCAGCCCGATGTGCTGCTGTGCCGCTGCAAGCTTCCGTTGCCCGATGAGCAGCGCCGCAAGATCGCGCTGTTCACGAACGTCGAGGAACGCGCGGTCATCTCCGCGCTCGACGCCGAGGACATCTATCAGATCCCGATGCTGCTGCACGAGCACGGTCTCGATGACATCGTGGTCGGCAAGCTCGGCCTCGAGGTGCCCCCGACCGACCTCTCCGAATGGCGCCAGGTGGTCAGTGCCAAGGCCAACCCCGAGGGGCAGGTCGACATCGCCATGGTCGGCAAGTACGTGCAGATCCGCGACTCGTATCTCTCGCTGCACGAGGCGCTGATGCACGGCGGGCTGAAGACGCGCACGCGCGTCAACATTCACTACATCGAGTCGACCGACGTCGAGACCCAGGGTACGCATGCGCTGAGGGGCATGGACGCGATCCTCGTGCCGGGCGGGTTCGGCGAGCGCGGCATCGAAGGCAAGATTCTCGCGGCGCGCTATGCGCGCGAGCACGGCGTGCCGTACCTCGGCATCTGCCTCGGCATGCAGGTGGCGATCGTGGAGTACGGCCGGCACGTGCTCGGGCTCGCCGGCGCCAACAGCACCGAGTTCAATCGCGCCACGCCCCACCCGGTGATCGCGCTGATCAGCGAGTGGCAGGACCAGGCGCGCGGCGTGCAGACTCGCGACGAGGCGTCGGGCAAGGGTGGCACCATGCGCCTCGGGGCGCAGGAGGTGCTGCTCGGGAGCGGCACGCGCGTGCACGACCTGTACGGCAAGGACGTGATCCTCGAGCGGCACCGGCATCGCTACGAGTTCAACAACAACTTCCTCGAGCGCTACCGCGATGCGGGGCTGCGCTTCTCGGGCTTCTCGCGCGACGGGCTGGTCGAGGTGATCGAGCTGCCGAACCACCCGTGGTTCGTCGCCACGCAGTTCCATCCGGAGTTCACCTCCACGCCGCGCGACGGCCACCCGCTGTTCAGCGGGTTCATCCGCGCGGCGCGCGAGAAGCGCACCGCCGAGCTGCCGCAAGCCGCGCTCGCCTGAAGGCCACGGGCATGCAGCTCGCCGGAGCGCACATCGGGATCGACCAGCCGCTGCTCGTGATCGCAGGTCCCTGCGTCATCGAGAGCGAGACGCTGGTGCAGGAAGTCGCCGGGCGTCTGCGTGAGATCACGCAGCGGCTCGCACTGCCGTTCGTGTTCAAGTCCTCCTTCGACAAGGCCAACCGTTCCTCGAAGAAGAGCTTCCGCGGCCCCGGGCTCGAGCAGGGCCTGAAGGTGCTCGATGCCGTGCGTCGCACCTTCGGCGTGCCGGTGCTCACCGATGTGCATGAGGACACGCCGCTCGCCGAGGTCGCCTCTGTGGTCGACGTGTTGCAGACCCCGGCGTTTCTCTGCCGGCAGACGAATTTCATCCTGAACGTGGCCGCCTGCGGCAAGCCGGTCAACATCAAGAAGGGCCAGTTCCTCTCCCCCTGGGAGATGCGCAACGTGGTCGAGAAGGCGCGCTCGACCGGCAACGAGCAGATCATGGTGTGCGAGCGCGGCTTCAGCTTCGGCTATAACAATCTGGTGGCCGACATGCGCTCCCTCGCGGTCATGCGCGAGTGCGACTGTCCGGTGATCTTCGATGCGACCCACTCGGTGCAGCTGCCGGGCGGACGCGGGGAGAGCTCCGGGGGGCAGCGCGAGTTCGTGCCGGTTCTCGCCCGCGCCGCGGTGGCCGCGGGCGTCGCCGGGGTGTTCATGGAAACGCATCCGGACCCGGCCCGGGCGCTGTCCGACGGGCCGAACGCCTGGCCGCTCGATCGCATCGAGCCGCTGCTTCAGACGCTCAAGGCGCTGGATGTGGCCGCCAAGGCCCGACCGTTCGAAGAGACTTTGCTGGCACAAGATAGGAAGTGAACGATGAGCCGAATCGCCGACGTCCGCGGCCGTGAAATCCTCGATTCCCGTGGCAACCCGACCGTCGAGTGCGACGTGATCCTCGAGTCCGGGGCGCGCGGCCGCGCCGCAGTGCCGTCCGGCGCCTCGACCGGCACGCGCGAGGCGGTCGAGCTGCGCGACGGGGACAAGAAACGCTACCTCGGCAAGGGCGTGCTGAAGGCCGTCGAGCACGTCAACACGGTGCTGAAGCAGGCCGTGCGCGGCGTCGATCCGCGCGAGCAGGCCGCGCTCGATGAGAAAATGATCGCGCTCGACGGCACCGAGAACAAGGGCCGCCTCGGCGCCAACGCGATTCTCGCCATCTCGCTCGCCAGCGCGCACGCGGCGGCAAACGAGGCCGGCGCGCCGCTGTACCGGTATCTCGGCGAGACGCTCTGCGCCGGGCGCGAGCCGGTGATGCCCGTGCCGATGATGAACATCATCAACGGTGGGGCGCATGCCAACAACAGCCTCGATATCCAGGAGTTCATGATCCTGCCGGTCGGGGCGCCGAGCTTCCGCGAGGCGCTGCGCTACGGCGCGGAGGTGTTCCACGCGCTGAAGAAACTGCTCAATGAGCGCGATCTGGCCACCTCGGTGGGCGATGAGGGCGGATTCGCACCCAACATCGGCTCGAATGCCGAGGCGCTCGAGCTGATCCTGCAGGCGATCGAGAAGGCCGGCTACACCCCGGGCCGGGACATCTACCTGGGTCTCGACGCGGCGAGCTCGGAGTTCCACCGCAATGGCAGTTACGAGCTGAAGGGCGAGTCGCGCCGCTTCACCAGCCAGGAGTTCACCCGCTATCTGGCCGATCTCGCCGCGCGCTACCCGATCATCACGATCGAGGACGGCATGGCCGAGGACGACTGGGACGGATGGGCACACCTGACGCGCGCCATCGGCGAGAAATGTCAGGTGGTCGGCGATGACGTGTTCGTCACGAATACGCGCATCCTCGCCGAGGGCATCGAGAAGCACGTGGCGAACGCGGTGCTGATCAAGCCCAACCAGATCGGAACGCTCACCGAGACGCTCGCCACGATCGAGATGGCCGACCAGGCGCACTATGCCTCGGTGGTCTCGCACCGCTCGGGCGAGACCGAGGATGCGACCATCGCCGATCTGGCGGTGGCCTCGGCCGCCACGCAGATCAAGACCGGCTCGCTGTCGCGTTCGGACCGCATCGCGAAGTACAACCAGCTGCTGCGCATCGAGGCGGAACTCGGCAAGGTGCGCTACGCCGGCCGGGATGCCTTCCCGGTGAAGATTTGATCGCCGGGACACGCCGCCGTAAGCTCGGCCCGGGGCGCCGCCCCGGGCCACACACCGCATGAAAGTCCTCCTTGCCGCATTGATCGCCGCGCTGGTGCTGCTGCAGTACCGGATCTGGATCTCCGGCGAGGGTGTCCGGCCCGTCTATCGGCTCGAGCGGGTGGTGGCGGCGCAGGAGAAGCTCAATGCGCACCTGAGCCGCCGCAATGCGCGCCTCGCCGCGGAGGTGGCCGATCTGAAGACCGGCACCGGCGCCATCGAGGAGCGTGCGCGCAGTGAGCTCGGCATGATCGGTCCGCACGAAACGTTCTACATGGTCGTCGAACCGCCGCGTTTCCCGCCGGCCGGATCGCGCTGAGTCATGCGCTACTGGCTGGTGATGCCGGCGGCCGGAATCGGCCGGCGGTTCGGCTCCGAGCGGCCCAAGCAGTACGCGCCGCTGCGCGGGCGTACGGTGATCCAGTGGGCGCTTGCACCGTTCCTCGCCGATGAGCGCTGCGCGGGCGCCCTGGTGGCGCTCGCCGCGCATGATCCGTACTGGCCCGAAGTGGCTCCACCCGGGGTCATGACGGTGGCCGGCGGGGCCGAGCGCAGTCACTCGGTGCGCAATGCGCTCGCAGCGCTCGCGCCGCGCGCCGCCGCCGAGGACTGGGTGCTGGTGCACGATGCGGCCCGGCCTTGCCTGGCACCGGAGGATCTCGAACGTCTCCTCGGCGAGCTTGCCGAGCATCCGCTCGGCGGGCTGCTCGCGGTGCCGGCCGCCGACACGCTCAAGCGCGCCGATGCGCAGCACTGCGTCGCGGCCACCGTCGATCGCACCGGACTGTGGCGCGCGCTCACCCCGCAGATGTTCCGCTACGGCGCGCTGTGTCGCGCGCTCGATGCGGCGCACGCGGCGGGGCGGGTGCCCACCGACGAGGCGCAGGCGCTCGAGTGGCTGGATGCGCGCCCGGTGCTCGTGGCCGGCTCGGCCGGTAACCTGAAAATCACCACCGCGGCGGATCTGACCCTCGCCGCGGCTTTGCTGGAGGCCTCGGCATGAGAGTCGGTACGGGTTTCGACGTGCACGCATTCGGTCCCGGCGAGCACGTGATGCTCGGCGGGGTGCCGGTGGCGCACACCCAGGGCGTGCTCGCACATTCTGACGGCGACGTGCTGCTGCACGCGCTCACCGACGCGCTGCTCGGAGCCGCCGGGCTCGGCGACATCGGTCAACACTTCAGTGACACCGATCCGCGCTGGAAGGGCGCCGACAGCGCCGGCTTCGTCACCCATACGCTCGGGTTGCTGCGCGCGCGCGGCTGGCGCGTCGGCAACGCGGATCTGACCCTGCTCGCCGAGCGGCCGAAGATTGGCCCGCACCGCGAGGTGATCCGCGCGCGCATCGCGGAACTGCTCGACGTGCCGCCCGAGGCGGTCAACGTCAAGGCGACCACCACCGAGAAGCTCGGCTTCCTCGGCCGCGCCGAGGGCATTGGCGCCCAGGCCGTGGTGCTGCTGCTCGAGGCGCGCTGAGCGGACGCTGGCAGCGCAGGGCGGCGCGTGCTAGCGTTATCCCCGGGTCGCCGTCGAATCACAACAGCACGCCGGGCCGGCCTTCCCGCCGACGGGGATCGCGGTCCGCACCATCAGGGGGTCACCATGCGAACGCAACTGAAATCGGCACTGTGCGCGGTGCTGCTCGGCATGCTCGGGAGTCTCGCGCTGCCACTGGCGGCGGCCGGGGACGCCGGCGGCGGGCTGAACGTCCCGCCGAAGCCGCAGATCGGTCAGCAGAACGTCGCCACGGCCGACTTGCTCGTCGCCCATCCGCCGACCCGACCGTGCATCGTGACTCTCTTTCAGTCCGACACGTTCGATGTGTACGCGCCGCTGCCGTTCACCTATAGCCCGCCGGCCGGCTGCCCCGGTCCGTGGGCGAAAGTCGTGTTCGTGGCGCACTTCAACGAGAACGCCGGGGTGCAGTACGACCGCAGCGCGTACGTGTTTCTCGGCAACGCGGCGCTGTATTTCGGCACCACACCGGAGCCGACCTCGAGCGTCGGTCCGCTCTGGACGGTCGAGCGCGACGTGACCGACTACAGCGCGCTGCTCGCTGAGCCGCAGTCGGGGGCTGCGACGATTTTCAACATCGTCAACAGCACCTACACCGGCGTGATCCACGGCAGCGGCTATCTGTATTTCTACCCGGCGCCCCATGGCGAGGACGGCGAGGAAGGTGCGGCGCGCGCCGACGGACGCGTGCGGGGCACGGCGCCCTCGGCGGTCTATCCGCTCAACAGCGCCAACCAGCCGAGCTACCTCGATACGCCCGCACAGCAGCTCTCGCAGCAGATCACCTTCCCGACCAATATGACGCACGTGTACCTCGAGGTCACCGCGCAGAGCCAGATCGGGGACGAGTTCTGGTACACCTGCGTGCCCGATCAGTATGTCCAAGAGCTGCAGAGCTGCGGCAGCAGCGGTTATCGTCAGGTGGTGGTCGAAGTCGACGGGCGCACCGTTGCCTATGCGCCGGTCTCGCCGTGGATCTTCACCGGCGGCATCGATCCGTTCCTCTGGCAGCCGACGCCGGGCGTGCAAACGCTGAATTTCAAGCCGTTTCGCGTCGACCTGACGCCGCTCGCCGCCGAGCTCGACAACGGCAAGCCGCACACCATCGCCGTCAGTGTCTACAACGATGGAAACTACTTCTCCGTGGCCGCGAGCCTGCTCGTGTACCAGGATATGCGCCTCAGCTCGATCCGCGGCGCGGTCACGGAGGTCGACGTGCCGGCCCTCGCCCCGAACGTCACTGCCGATCTGGCGAGCGGCGCCGGCGGCAGCGTCAGCGGCTCGGTCAGCGTCAGTTCCGCGGTGCGCACGCGCCTTTCGGGCTACCTCGAGCTGCCGGACGGATTGCGCAGCACCTCAGTCGAACAGGACTTCCAGTTCGCCAACCGGCAGAACTATACGATCAACAACACCGTCTACGACCAGCAGATCGCGCTCACCAGCGTCGTGCGTACCGTCACGCAGGTGAGCGGCGCGGACCGGCGGGACGAGCGCCGGGTGAGCACCTGGAGCTTCCCGCTCACACTCACCTATGATCAGGCGCAGCAGGTGAATGGTGATTACGCCATCACCACCTCGGTGCTACAGCACTTCGGCGAGCGCACCGCAGCGGCCTGGGACGGCGAGGCCGGCCAGGCGTTGAGCGACCGCGTGCGCGCCACCGACACGCTGCTGTTCGACCCGAACTTCAACTTCCTCGGCCATTCGGGTATGTCCGGCTCGCAGCGCTACGAGTTCCAGCGCCGCGGCCACGGTGCGCCCGAGTGCTATGCGCGCACCATCGTCAACAGCGCCAACGCGGTCAGCGCCGTCATGGATGCCAGACGCTGCGATCTGCTCGGCGCATCGCCGTGGCATTGAGCGAGCTCAGCACGCCGCCGGGCGATCATGCTGCAGCGCTCGATCCGCCGCGGGCCTACGGCGCGTCGCTCGGGCGCGTGCGGGTGCGCGCCGAGCCGGAGGATTTCTGCGTCGAGGAATGCCTCGGGTTTGAGCCCGCCGGCGCCGGTGCGCACGTGCTGCTGCGGGTGCGCAAACGCGATGCCAACACCGCCTGGGTGGCCGGTGAGCTCGCCCGCATCGGCGGCTGCCGGCCGTTCGAGGTCGGCTACGCCGGACTGAAGGATCGGCGCGCGGTGGCGGTGCAGTGGTTCACGGTGCCGCGCGGCGCGCGTGGGCCCGAGCAGTGGAGCGAGGTGCGCGGGGAGGGCTTCGAGGTGCTCGAGGCACACGGCCACACGCGCAAGCTCCCGCGCGGGGCGCTCGAGGGTAACCGGTTTCGCATCCGGGCGCGCGCAGCGCCCCCCGAGGCGCAGGCGCTGCAGGCACGGCTCGAGCGCATCGGCGCGCATGGCGTGCCGAACTATTTCGGCCCGCAACGCTTCGGCCGCGAGGGCGGCAATCTCGCCCACCTGCCGGCTGATCCCGGTGCGTTGCGGCCGTCGGAGCGCGGGTTCGTGCTCTCGGCGGTGCGCAGCCTGCTGTTCAACGCCGTGCTCGCCGAGCGGGTGCGCACCGGCCGCTGGTGCGAGCTCGAGGCGGGCGATCGCGCCCAGCTCGATGGGCGCGGCAGTCATTTCGCGGTCGAGGTGGCGGATGCGACGCTGCGCGAGCGAGCCGCGCGGCTCGAGATCCACCCGAGCGGGCCACTGTGGGGGCGGGGCGAGCCGGACAGCGAGGGCGCAGTGCGGGACCTCGAGAAGGACATCGTGAGTCGGTTTCCGGCGGCCTGCGCGCTGCTCGAGGCTGCCGGGATGCGCCAGGAGCGGCGCAGCCTGCGCCTGGCGGTGCGCGAACTTAAGGCGCAGATCGAGCCCGACGGGGTGCTGCTGCAGTTCCGCCTCACCCGCGGCGCGTACGCCACGGCGGTGCTGCGCGAGCTGTTCGTGCTCGAAGACTACGAGCCGAGCAGTACGTAGATGGCGCCCGTGCCGCCATCGACCGCGCGTGCCGAGACGAACGCCAGGACCGGTCCGATGCGCCGCAGCAGGGAGGCGACCATGCCCTTGAGGACCGGGCCGCGATGACCGGAGCGCAGCCCCTTGCCGTGCACGATGCGCACGCAGCGCCAGTCGCGCGCGAGCGCCTCGCTGAGAAATTCGCGCAGCGCCTGTTTCGCCTGCGGCACCGTCAGTCCGTGCAGGTCGAGCTCGCACTGCACCCGGTACTCGCCGCGGCGCAGCCGGCGCAGCACCCCGAGCGGCACCCCTTCGCGGCGGAACACCAGCTCATCGCCGGCGGCGAGTGCCGGGTCGATCGGGCCCGCACCGTTCAGGCTCTCCTCGAGCACGGCCAGCCGGTCGGCGCGCGAGAAGCGCGCCGCGGGCGGCGGCTTCGGCCGCGGCGGGCCCGCAGTCGCGCCCTGCAGCGGCTTCACGCCGCGCATGGCGGCGCGGAACAGTTGCCGATCCTCATCGCGGTCCGATACGCACACGCTACCTCCGCCGATTTTGCTTCCAGTATAGTCGCGCCCTTCCCGAGGATCGTCCTCGCCGAGACTGCACCCTGCCTGTGAAAATTCTGCTCAGCAACGACGACGGCTATCTCGCGACCGGCATCCGCGTGCTGCGCCGCCGGCTCGCCGACCTCGGCGAGCTTACCGTCGTCGCTCCCGACCGCAATCGCAGCGGCGCGAGCAACTCGCTCACGCTCGACATGCCGCTGCGGGTGATCGAGATCGAACCGGGCCTGTACTGCGTGCAGGGCACGCCGACCGACTGCGTGCACCTGGCGATCACCGGTCTGTTCGAAGACGTGCACGACATGGTCGTCTCGGGGATCAACGAAGGGGCCAACCTCGGCGACGACGTGCTCTACTCCGGGACCGTGGCGGCGGCCATCGAAGGGCGCTTCCTCGGGCTGCCGACGCTCGCGGTCTCGCTGTGCACCCGGCCGGGCAGCGGCGGGCATTACGAGACGGCCGCGGCGGTGGCACACCGGCTGGTGAGCGAGATGCTCACCCGACCGATCGAGTCCTCGCTCATCCTCAACGTGAACGTGCCGGACGTGCCGCTTCAGGCGCTGCGCGGCTTTCGCGGCACGCGGCTCGGGCACCGCCACCGTTCCGAGCCGATCGTGCCGGCGCGCGACCCGCGCGGCCGGCCGGTGTACTGGGTGGGGCCGGCGGGTCCGCAGCAGGATGCCGGTCCGGGCACGGACTTTCATGCCGTGGATGCCGGCTACGTGTCGGTCACGCCCCTGCAGGTCGATCTGACCCGCCACGCGGCGCTCGGGTCGCTCAGCGCGTGGCTGGAGGGGCTCGATGGCTGACCTGCGCATGGCCGGCATCGGCATGACCTCGGCGCGCACGCGCGATCGGCTCGTGCAGCGCCTGCGCGAGCAGGGCATCAGCAACCTGGCGGTGCTCGACCGGATTCGCAACACCCCGCGGCACATCTTCGTCGACGAGGCGCTCGGCAGCCGGGCCTACGAGGACACCGCGCTGCCGATCGGCTTCGGCCAGACCATCTCGCAGCCGTACATCGTGGCGCGCATGACCGAGGCGCTGCTCGAGGGCGGGCCGCTTGGCACCGTGCTCGAGGTCGGCACCGGCTGCGGTTACCAGACCGCGGTGCTGGCGCCGCTCGTGGAGCGGGTGGTGACCGTCGAGCGGATCGGCGCGCTGATCGATCGGGCCAGGGAGCGGTTGAAGGAGCTCGAGATCCGCAACGTGAAGTTCCATCACGGCGACGGGACGCAGGGCTGGAAATCCCAGGCGCCGTTCGAGGGGATCCTGGTGGCGGCCGCGCCGCTCGTTGTGCCGCAGGCGCTGCTCGAGCAGCTCACGCCGGGCGGCCGGCTGATCGTGCCGGTGGGCCCGGAGGGCGAGCAGGAACTGATGCGCTACACCCGGCGCGAGCAGGGTGTGATGCGCGAGTCACTCGGGCGCGTGGCATTCGTGCCGCTGCTCGGGGGCCGCAGCTGAGCGGCTTGCCTCGGCGCGCAGCGCGCGGTTAACATAGCGCCCGTCTCCTGGCGGCGACAGTCTGGCGTTCGCGATGAGACGAGGGAGAGGGCACAGGGAGGAGGGGGCGCTGACACAAAAGCAACAGCCGGATCGCGACCTGGAAAGCAACAATACACCCACGCAGCGCCGCCGCAGGCGGCGCGCGGTCGCAGAGTCCTGAGCCGCTCCCCCTGTGCCGTCTTCGTCCGGCGCGAATTACGCCAGAAACAGCGCCGCCGCCACCCGCCGGTCCTCGTGCACCAGGACGTTGAATGTGCGGCAGGCCGCACCGAGGTCCATCACTTCGAACCCGATGGCGCGCGCGCCGAAGGCCGCACGCACCGACGCCGGCGCGAAGCGCTGGCGCGGCCCGGTACCGATCAGCACCACTTCGGGCTCGAGCGCGAAGAGCGGCTCCAGATGCACCGCCTCGAGGTCCTCGAAGCGCCGCGGCGCCCAGTCGGTGATGAGCTGCTCGGCGCTGACGATGCAGCTGGCGTGCAGCTGCTGCTCGCCGATGCGCAGCGCCTCGGCCGAATAGGCCCGCACCGTGTTGACGTGCGTTCCGTTCTCTAATGTGAATCGCATGACGGTACGATACCGCCCGTGAGCGAACTCGTCATCGTCATTACGGATCTGTACCTGGGCGCCGAGCCCGAGACCGCGCCGGCCGCGCGCGGCACGCTGCCCGGTCTGGAGGCGCTCGGGCGCTTCGCGCACGCCGGGCCGCTGGCGAACGGCTGGCGTTCCTGGGCGGCGCACTGGCTGGATCTCGCGCCCTACGCCAAACTGCCGCCGGCAAGCGTCGCGGCGGCCGCCGCCGAGGCTCCCGCCCCTGCGCTGTGGCTCGCCGAGCCGTTGAGCCTCACCGAAGGGGTCGGACGGGTGCATCTGGAGCGGCGCGGCCGGCTGCGCCTCGAGGCGGCCGAGGCGGCGCGCCTCGCCGAGGAGTTCAATGCGCTGTACGCGGGCTCGGGATTGACGCTGACGGGGCTGCCGGGCGGGACACTGCTGCTCGGGGCGCCGGCCGGGGCGCCGGTCCGCACCTTCGATCCGGCCCGTCTGCCCGTCGAGGCGCTCGCCGAGCGGCTGCCGCAAGGTCCGGGGGCAGGGGCCCTGCGCCGGCTCGGTTCGGAGCTGGAGATGTGGCTGCACACCCATCCGCTGAACGCCGTGCGCGCCGCGCGCGGTGCGCCGCCGGTCTCACAGCTGTGGATCTGGGGCGGCGGGGCGGGGGCGGCGGCGCCGCTCCCCGGTACGTCGCTGCGCGCCGAGGTGTACGGCGAGGAGGCATATCTGGCCGGGCTGGTGGCGCTCGGCGGCGGCGCTCTGCGAGCCCCGCCGCAAGCCGCCGCCGGCGTGCTCGGTACGCCGCCGGCGGCCCGCATACTGTGCGCGCTCGAGGTGAGCGAGGCGCTGCGGGGGGCGGGGCAGGCCGACCTGCTCAGCGCGCTCGCCGACCTCGATCAGCGCTGGATCGCCCCGGCGGTGACGGCGCTCGGCGCCGGCACGCTCGAGCGGCTCTGGCTGCTCGCGAACGATCGGGCGTGGAGTCTGCGCCGGCAGGATCTGTGGCGGCGCTGGCGGCGCGGCCGTCCGGCGTTGGAGGCCCTCACGTGACGCTGCGCGTGGTCCGCCGCGCGGCCGCGCAGGACGCGGGCGCGATCGGTGACGCGCTGCACCCGGTGCTGCGGCGCGTGTACGCCGCGCGCGGGATTCGCACGGCGCGTGAACTCGAGACGGGCCTCGAGCATCTGACGCCGGTCGGCACGCTGGAGTCGGTCGAGGCCGCCGCGGAGCTGCTGCTCGCGCAACGCGCCGGCGGACGCATTCTCGTGATCGGGGATTTTGACGCCGACGGTGCGACCAGTACCGCGCTGATGCTGCGTGCCCTGCGCGCCTGGGGGTTCACCGCGGACTTCCTGGTGCCGAACCGTTTCGCGTTCGGTTACGGACTGACGCCGCAGATCGTTCGCGTCGCGGCCGAGCGCAAACCGACGTTGATCGTCACGGTCGACAACGGCATCGCATCGCTCGCCGGCGTCGAGGAGGCGCGCACGCACGGCATCGAGGTGCTCATCACCGATCATCACCTGCCCGGCGAGGCGCTCCCCGCGGCCCGCGTCATCGTCAATCCGAACCTGCCCGCCAGCCGCTTCGCGAGCGGCTCGCTCGCCGGTGTGGGCGTGGCGTTCTACGTGCTCGCCGCACTGCATCGCCGACTCGGCGCCGCGGGCCTGCTCGAGGCCGGCGCGCCGGGCGTGGCCGAATGGCTCGATCTGGTCGCCCTCGGCACGGTCGCCGATCTGGTGCCGCTCGATCGCAACAACCGGGTGCTGGTCGATCAGGGGCTCAAGCGCATCCGCGCCGGCCGCTGCGTTGAGGGCATCAGCGCGCTGCTTGCGCTCGCCTCGCGTCAGCGCGAGCGCCTGGTGAGCGCGGACCTCGGGTTCACCGTCGGGCCGCGGCTCAATGCGGCCGGCCGGCTCGAGGACATGTCGATCGGCATCCAGTGCCTGCTCGAAGACGACCCGGCCGCCGCTGCGGCGCTGGCCGCGCGGCTCGATGCCTTGAACCGCGAGCGGCGCGAGATCGAGGCGCGTATGCAGGCCGAGGCGCTTGCGGCCGTGCGCGGGCTCGCCGAACGCGATCCGGACGCGGAGCAGCGCAGCGCCGTGTGCCTGTTCGATGCGCAGTGGCATCAGGGCGTGGTCGGACTGGTGGCGAGCCGCGTGAAGGACCGGCTGCGCCGCCCGGTGATCGCGTTTGCCGCGGCCGGCGAGGAGGAATTGCGCGGCTCGGCGCGCTCGGTACCCGGCATCCACATCCGCGATGTACTGGCGCAACTCGACGCACGCCATCCGGGTTTGATCGGTCGCTTCGGCGGGCATGCCATGGCCGCGGGGCTGACGCTTGCGCGTGCCGAGCTCGATCGGTTCGCGGCCTGCTTCGATGCGGCGGTGGCCACCTGGCCTGAGCGCAGCGCATTGCGTGATGTGATCGAGACCGACGGGGCGCTCGCGGTGGACGAGATTGCGCTGCCGACGGCCGAAGCGCTGCGCGCCGGCGGGCCCTGGGGGCAGGCGTTTCCCGAGCCGAGCTTCGACGGTGTGTTCACGGTGCGCACCGCCCGGGTGGTCGGGGAGCGGCACCTGAAGATGTGGGTGCACGGGGAGCGCAACCGCGCCTTCGACGCGATCGCCTTCAACAGTCTCGACCCGCAGTCCGAGGCGCCGCTGCCGCAGGGTGAGCGGCGGCTGGTGTATCGCCTCGACGTCAACGAATACCAGGGCGAGCGGCGGCTGCAGCTGCTGGTCGATCACATTCTCGCGCCCTGAGCACTTCCTCTTCGCCCGGTTGCTGCGTCACTCCTCTTTGAGCGCGGCCGTGGTCGGTCGCGTGCTGCACGCCTGCCCAGCGGGTCTGCAGCGGATGGGCCTGGATGCCGTGTTGTGTTGGTGTGAGGCCGGGCGCGTGCTGCGGGTGCGCAGCAGCATGCTGTCACATATCTCACAACGCGGTATCATCGTCCGCAATCCTACTTCGGTCGACGCGGATCGGGCTCGCCTCATTCCGCGCCGGAATAACGTCATAACTGAAATAACACGCGGGCCGTAGCCCGCGCCGTCCGCTCCCGGCCGGCGCGGCGGTTCGCGCCGGGTGGGGTGTGTCTTGGAAGCGATTCTGCAGTTTGCGCAGCAGCTGTACCGCATGGCGCAGCGGGCCGTGTCGGAGCCGTTCGAGGATCTGGCGCTCGCGGCGCTCACCGAGCAGGTGGCGTTCGATGCGGCATTGTGGTCCACCGGTCAGATCCACGGCGGCCGCCTGCAGGTGCATCGGCTGCACGCCTACCGCATGCCCCCGGCGGCGCTCGAGCCGCTCGTGTCCCTGGTGCGCCAGCGCCCCGAGGCGCTCGAGGCGACGGCCGGTGCCCACGGGCCGGCGCACATGGAGGATGCCACGGCGCTGCTGGCGCGCGGTCTCGATGCCCAGGCGCACGAGCAGCTGCGTCGCGGGCGCATCGAGCGCCAGCTGCTGATCGGGACCGCGGCCTGCGGCAGCGCCGGCGGGGAGTGGCTCTCGTTGCACCGCGCCCAGAGCGATGTGCCGTTCGATTCCCAGGACTGCGAACGCCTGCAGGTGTTGATGCCGCACCTGTCCGAGTCGCGGGCCGTGCATCGGGCGCTGTGCCTCAGGCACGCCTCGAGCGAGCCGGGGATCGTGCCCGGACCGCATCGGGCCCTGACGCTGTGCGATGGTACGGTGCTGCACTGCGGTGCGCAGCTCGGGGAGGCGATCGGCGCGCTCTGGCCCGAATGGAACGGGCTGCGGCTGCCGGCCGGGCTGCTCGTGCGGGCGCAGCGCGAGGAGCCCGTGCCGCTCGCGGGGCGCGGGGAGCGCATTCAGGCGCGCCGCTTCACCGACGCGCTGGTGCTGAGCCTGTGCTGCACGCCGCCGCAGGAGCGGCTCACGCGGCGCGAATACGAGGTGGCGCGGCGGTTCGCCGCCGGGGAGGACTACCATGCCGTGGCGCGTCGCTGCGGGCTCGCCCCGGCCACGGTCCGCAATCTGCTGCGCCTCGCGTACCGCAAGCTCGGCATCAACAATCGCACGCAGCTGGTGCGCCTGATGCAGCGCGCCGAGGCGGCCGCGCGGCTGGAAATTCCAGCGCCGGACCGCTAGCATGGCAGGTCACTTCCCGTATTTCACCCGGACGGCATCGCACGATGGAACTCAATCCTCTGAAGCGCCAGCTCAAAGACCTCGAGGAGCGCATGAGCTCCTTACGGGGGTTTCTTTGAGTACGATCTGAAGAAAGAGCGCCTCGAGGAAGTATCCCGCGAGCTGGAGGATCCGGGCGTGTGGGCGCAGCCGGAGCGCGCCCAGCAGCTCGGCCGCGAGCGGGCGAGTCTCAGTTCGGACATCGAGGCGATCTCGCGGGTCGACGGCGGCATCGGCGCCGCCACGGAGCTGCTCGAACTCGCCGAGAGTGAGCAGGACGAGGCGACCGCGGCGGATCTGACCCGCGAGGCGGACAGCCTGGAGACTGCGGTGCGCCGTCTGGAGCTGAAGCGCATGTTCCGCGGCGAGATGGACTCGCACAACGCGTTTCTCGACATCCAGGCCGGCGCGGGCGGTACCGAGGCGCAGGACTGGGCGCAGATGCTGCTGCGGATGTACCTGCGCTGGGGCGCGGCACGGGGCTTCGAGTGCGAGGTAATCGACTCGAACCCGGGCGAAGTCGCCGGCATCAAGAGCGCGACCGTTCAGGTGACGGGCGAATTCGCCTACGGCTGGCTGCGCACCGAGACCGGCGTGCACCGTCTGGTGCGCAAGTCCCCGTTCGATTCCGGCAATCGTCGCCACACCTCCTTCGCCTCGGTGTTCATCTCCCCGGAGGTCGATGAGGACATCGCGATCGACATCAATCCGGCGGATCTGAAAACCGACGTGTACCGCTCCTCGGGCGCCGGCGGCCAGCACGTCAACAAGACCGAGTCCGCGGTGCGCATCACGCACATGCCCTCCGGCATCGTGGTCGCCTGCCAGGCCGAGCGCAGCCAGCACAAGAACCGCTCCACGGCGATGAAGATGCTCAAAGCGAAGCTGTACGAGCTCGAGGTGAACAAGCGCAACGCCGCCGCCAAGGTGCTCGAGGAATCCAAGTCCGACGTCAGTTGGGGCAATCAGATCCGCTCCTACGTGCTCGACCAGTCGCGCATCAAGGATCTGCGCACGGGCGTCGAGGTCGGCAACACCACCGCGGTGCTCGACGGGGATCTGGATCAATTTTTGGAAGCCTCGCTCAAGGCGGGGTTATAGGCAGCACATGACCGACACGCACGCAGATCCGGCCGAGCGGCCCGATGAGAACAAGCTGATCGCCGAGCGGCGCACCAAACTCGAGGCGCTGCGCGCCCAGGGCACGGCGTATCCGAACGACTTCCGCCGCGATGCGCTCGCCGGCCAGTTGCAGGAGGCGTTCGCGGCCCGCGACGAGCAGTGGCTCGAGTCGAACCCGACGCGGGTGACGGTGGGCGGGCGGATGCTGCTGAAGCGGGTGATGGGCAAGGTGAGCTTCGCCAACATCGCGGACCGCACCGGACAGATCCAGCTGTTTCTGCACAAGGACAGCATCGGCGCGGAGCTCTACGAGGCGTTCAAGGGCTGGGACGTCGGGGACATCGTCGGGGCCACCGGCAAGCTGTTCCGCACCAAGACCGGGGAGCTCTCGGTGCGCGTCGAGCAGCTGCGCCTGGTGGTGAAGTCGCTGCGGCCGCTGCCGGACAAGTGGCACGGCCTGGCCGATGTCGAGACGCGCTATCGCCAGCGCTACGTCGATCTGATCGTCAACGAGGCGAGCCGCAACGTGTTCCGCACGCGGGCGCGCATCGTGCGCTACCTGCGCGACTTCCTCGATGCGCTGGATTTCATCGAGGTCGAGACCCCGATGATGCAGCCGATTCCCGGTGGCGCCGCGGCGCGCCCGTTCGTGACCCATCACAATGCGCTCGACCTGCAGATGTATCTGCGCATCGCCCCGGAGCTGTACCTGAAGCGCCTGGTGGTCGGGGGCTTCGAGCGCGTCTACGAGATCAACCGCAATTTCCGCAACGAGGGGCTCTCGACGCAGCACAATCCGGAGTTCACGATGCTCGAGCTGTACCTCGCGTACGCCGATTATCGCGACCTGATGGACTGGATCGAGAAGGCGATCCGCGGGCTGGCGCAGACGATCCACGGCGCCGAGGAGCTCACCTACCAGGGCCGCCGCTATGATCTCGGCCGTCCGTTCCGCCGGGTCACGGTGGAGGAGGCGATCCTCGAGCACAACCCGGACCTCGAGCGCAGCCGGCTGCGCGATCCGGCGTACCTGCGCCAGGTGTGCGAGCGGCTCGGCATCACCCCGCAGGCGCACGACGGTGCGGGTAAGCTGCAGATCGAGATCTTCGAGAAGACCGCCGAGCACACCTACATGGATCCCACGTTCGTGTGTGCCTACCCGGCGGAAGTCTCCCCGCTGTCGCGCGCCAACGATCAGGACCCGTTCATCACCGATCGGTTCGAGCTGTTCATCGCCGGCCGTGAGCTCGCCAACGGCTTCTCCGAGCTGAACGATCCGCAGGATCAGGCGGCGCGCTTTCGCGCCCAGGTCGCGCGCAAGGATCGCGGCGACGAGGAGGCGATGTTCTACGACGCCGATTACGTGCGGGCGCTGGAGTACGGCATGCCGCCGACCGCCGGTCTCGGTGTCGGCATCGACCGGCTGGTGATGTTCTTCACCGATTCGCCCTCGATCCGCGACGTCATCCTCTTTCCGCACCTGCGCCCGGAAGCGACCTGAGGCGCCCGTGATCGGAGTGTTCGACTCCGGCGTCGGTGGGCTCACGGTGCTCAAGGCGTTGCTGCGCGAGATGCCGGCCGAGCGATTCGTCTATCTCGGCGACACGGCGCGGCTGCCGTACGGCACGAAAAGCCCCGAGACGGTCGGCCGCTATGCGCTGCAGGCGGCCGAGGCGCTCGCCGGCTACGGCCTGAAGTGTCTGGTGATGGCCTGCAACACCGCCTCGGCGGTGGCCCTGCCGGCAGTACGCGCGCAGCTCGCCTCGCTGCCGGTCATCGGGGTGATCGAGCCCGGTGCCGAGGCCGCCGCCGACGCCTCGACGAGCGGACGGATCGCGGTGCTCGCCACCGAGGGCACGGTGCGCGGTGGAGCGTATCAGCAGGCGATTCTCAGGCGGCGCCCCGAGGCGCAGGTGTACGCACTGCCCGCGCCGCTGTTCGTTGCGCTCGCCGAAGAGGGCCTGGGCGACGGTCCGATCGCCGAAGCCGTGGCCCACCATTATCTGGATGCGCTGTTCGCTCCCGCCGCCGGTGCCGCACCCGATACGCTCGTGCTCGGCTGCACGCACTTTCCAATGGTGGCCGGCGCCATTCGCGCCGCGGTCGGCTCCGCGGTGCGGATTGTCGATTCGGCCGAGACCACCGCGCGCCACGTGCGTGCCGCGCTGCGCCAGGCGGGGCTTGCTCAGGCCGGCGGGCAGGGCGGGCTGCGCCTGCTCGCCACCGATGCCCCGGAGCGCTTCGCGCGCATCGGGGCACGCTTTCTCGAGCGGCCGATCAGCGAGCGCGAGGTCGAACTGATCGATCTGTGAGCCGCCGGGCTCACGCCTCGAGCGCGTACGGCAGCTCGAGCGCTTCGGCCTCGAGGCGCGGCCCCTCGGCCGGCTCGCCGTGCTCGGCGCTCGGCAGGGCCGTGACCGCCAGAAACTCCGCACGGCCATCGGCCAGACGCGCCGACTCGAGCACTTCGAAGGCACGGCCATCACCGAGCACGCCGCTCGCCCCCGGCGCGAGCACGAGCGGTGCGCGCGATCGAAAGCGCTGCGCGCGGCGTTTCACGCGCCCGCGATAATGCGCGCGTGCGATCACTTCCTGTCCGGTGTAGCAGCCTTTGTCGAACGCGATCGCATCGAGCGCATCGAGATTCAACATCTGTGCGACGAAGTGCTCACTCGTCGCGGCGTACACCTGCGTGAGGCCGGCGCGCACATCGAGCAGCCGCCAGTGTTCGCGCGCCGTGGGCGCGGCCTCGCCCGGGGTCTGATCCGCCGGGGCGATCTCGAGCCAGCGCACCGGAGCGGCGCCGAGGCACACAAACCAGCGCTCTTCGTGCCGCGTGCACGCGCCGGGCGTTTGCGCAAGTGACTGCGGCGCGAGCGTCGCGAGCGTCCCGTCCGGCAGGTGTTCGGTCGCCGCCAGGGCACTGATGCCCCATTCGCCCGAGACGTCGGTGAGCGTGACTTTGGCGCGCAGCACGTATTTGGCGAGCCGTTCTCTGACGGTGCTCACGAGTTCGCGCGGCAGCAGCGCGAGCAGTTCGTCCTCGGCGCGCGCCACGAGGCGCAGCAGGGCGATGGTGCGCCCCTGCGGGGTGTGGTACCCGGCGAGCAGCGTGCGCTCGGGGCTGAGGCGGGTCAGGTCGTTCGAGACCTGTCCCTGCAGGAAACGCGCAGCGTCGGCGCCGCCGAGGCGCAGCACGCCGAGATCCGTCAATGCGGTGCGGTGCAGTGGTGAATTCATATGACGATATCTTAGCGGAGCGCAGCGCCTGCAAGCTGTGCCATGGCGGGCACAGCGCAATTCTGGCAAACTTAAGCGCACATGCAGGACGATTCGAATACCCCCCAAACGCCGTCCGCAACCGAAGTCGGCGCGGGGGCCGCAGCATCTGCGCCCGCTGCCGCGCGCGAGTCGCAGCCGACGCTCCGGGAGATCGGCGGACCGGCCGGCCCCGAGCCGACGCGCTTTGGCGACTGGGAGCGCAAGGGCCGCTGCATCGACTTTTGACCGCTCGAGCACTTATGGCTGAAAGACCCACTTCGCCGCATCTGTCCGTGTACCGGATGCACCGCTACACGCTGCTCACCTCCGTGCTGAACCGCGCCACCGGGCTCGTGCTCGCGCTCGGACTCATCGTGCTGGTGTACTGGCTGATGGCCGTCGCCGGCGGGCCGCTCACCTATGCGCACGCGAGTGCGCTGCTCGGGCGCGGGATCTTCAAGATCCTCTGGCTCGCGCTGCTCGCGGTGTTCGCCTATCACCTGTGCGCCGGCCTGCGCCACCTGGTGTGGGACAGCGGCCGCGGCCTCGAGCGCGCGCAGTCGCGCGCCAGTGCTTACCTCGTGCTGATCGGCAGTGCGGTGTTGTTTGCCGCGCTGGCCGCATGGCTGCTCGCCGGGAGGCACGCATGAGCCTGCGCAGTCCGCTCGGTCAGGTGCTCGGCCGCGGCGCGGCCAAGGAAGGCGTGCATCACTGGTGGGTGCAGCGGCTCACGGCCGTGGCGCTGGTGCCGCTCGCCATCTGGTTCGTCGTCTCGCTGCTGTCGCTGCCGACGCTCTCCTATCCGGTGGTGAGCGCCTGGATGGGGCAGGCGTGGACGGCGGTGCTGCTGATCCTGTTCGTGCTGAGCGCGGCCTGGCACTCGCAGCTCGGCGTGCGCGTGGTCGTCGAGGACTACGTTCACGGGCGCGGCATGCGCACCGTGGCGCTCGCGCTGGTGACCTATCTGCACGTGCTCGCCGCCGCCGCCGGCGTGTTCGCAGTTATCAAAGTGGCGTTGGGAGGCGCCGCATGAGCACATACGAATTCATCGACCACACCTACGACGTCATCGTCGTCGGCGCGGGCGGCTCCGGACTGCGCGCCACGCTCGGCCTCGCCGAGGCGGGACTGTCCACCGCCTGCATCAGCAAGCTGTTCCCGACGCGCAGTCACACCGTGGCCGCCCAGGGCGGCATCAGTGCCGCACTCGGCAACATGGGCGAGGACGACTGGCGCTGGCACATGTACGACACGGTCAAGGGCTCGGACTGGCTCGGTGACCAGGATGCGATCGAGCTGATGTGCAAGGAGGCGCCGGCGGCGGTCATCGAGCTCGAGCATTATGGCGTGCCGTTCTCGCGCACCGAGCAGGGCCGGATCTACCAGCGGCCCTTCGGCGGCATGACCACGCACTTCGGCAAGGGCACCGCGCAACGCACCTGTGCGGCCGCCGACCGCACCGGGCATGCGCTGCTGCACACGCTCTATCAGCAGTCGATCCGGCGCTCGGCGACGTTCTTCGTCGAGTTCTTCGCGATCGACCTGATCATGGAGAACGGGCAGTGCCGCGGCGTGATCGCGCTCGACATGACCGAAGGGAAGCTGCATCGCTTTCGTGCGCACATGACCATCCTCGCCACCGGCGGCTATGGCCGGGCGTATTTCTCGTGCACCTCGGCGCACTCGTGCACCGGGGACGGCAATGCCATGGCGCTGCGCGCCGGGCTGCCGCTGCAGGACATGGAGTTCGTGCAGTTCCATCCGACCGGCATCTACCGCGCCGGCTGTCTGATCACCGAGGGGGTGCGCGGGGAGGGCGGCTACCTCACCAACGCCAAGGGCGAGCGCTTCATGGAACGCTATGCGCCGAATGCGAAGGATCTCGCGTCGCGCGACGTGGTGAGCCGTGCCATGACCATCGAGATCCGCGAGGGCCGCGGCGTCGGCCCCGAACGCGATCACATCCACCTGCACCTCGAGCACCTGGGGCCGGAGGTGATCCACGAGCGCCTGCCGGGCATCGCCGAGACCGCGCGCATCTTCGCCGGCGTCGATGTGACGCGCCAGCCGATTCCGGTGCAGCCGACCGTGCACTACAACATGGGCGGCATTCCCTGCAATTACCATGGCGAGGTGGTCCGTTTCCGCGACGGCGATCCGGACAGCGTCGTGCCGGGGCTGATGGCGGTGGGCGAGGCCGCGTGCGTTTCGGTGCACGGGGCGAACCGGCTCGGCTCGAATTCGCTGCTCGACCTCGTGGTCTTCGGCCGTCAGGCCGCGCGCCGCTGCGCCGAGCTGATCAAACCCGGCACGCGCCATGCGCCGCTGCCGAAGGACGGCGCGGAGCTCGCCGTGTCGCGTCTGGATCGTCTGCGCAACGCCAACGGCTCGCGAGCGACCGCCGAGATCCGCCTGGAGATGCAAAAGACCATGCAGCTCGATGCGGCGGTGTTTCGTACCGGGGAGTCGCTCGCCGAGGGTGCGCGCAAACTCGAGCAGACCTACCAGTCCTTTGCCGACGTGCGCGTCAGCGACCGCTCGCTGGTGTGGAACACCGACCTGATCGAGACGATGGAGCTGGAGAACCTGCTGATGCAGGCGACCGCGACCATCCGCTCGGCGGTGAACCGCACCGAGAGCCGCGGCGCGCACGCGCGCGAGGACTATCCGAACCGCGACGATCAGAACTGGATGAAGCACACGCTGGTGTCGGTCGAAGGGCCGGGTGAGGTGCGCTTCGAGTACCGGCCGGTGCACCTGAACACGCTCACCGACGACGTCGAAACTGTCCCGCCGAAGGCGCGGACTTACTGAGCAAGGGCTTCCGATGGCTGAGTTCCGACTGCCTCCCAACTCGCGTATCCGCGGCGGTGTCACGCACAAAGCGCCCGCGGGCGCGCGCGAAGTGCGTACGTTTCGCATCTATCGCTTCGATCCGGACTCCGGGGAGAACCCGCGGGTCGACACCTTCGAGCTCGACGTCTCGGGGTGCGGGCCGATGGTGCTCGACGGGTTGATCAGCATCAAGGCGAGCGTGGATGCCTCGCTGACCTTCCGCCGCTCCTGCCGCGAGGGCATCTGCGGCTCGTGCGCGATGAACATCAACGGGATCAACCGACTCGCCTGCACCACCTCGATGCAGGACCTCGGCAGCGAGATCCGCATCTATCCGCTGCCGCACATGCCGGTGGTGAAGGACCTGGTGCCGGACCTGACGCAGTTCTATGCCCAGTACGCCTCGGTGAAGCCCTGGCTGCAGACCCACACGCCGGCGCCGCCGGACAGCGAGCGGCTGCAGTCGAAGGAAGAGCAGGAGCAGATCGACCGGCCCGCCGCGTGCATCCTGTGCGCGTGCTGCTCGACCGCCTGCCCGAGTTACTGGTGGAACAGCGACCGCTATCTCGGACCGGCTGCGCTGCTGGCGGCGTATCGCTGGATCATCGACAGCCGCGATGAGGCGACCGGCGAGCGCCTCGATGCGCTCGAGGACCCCTTCAAGCTGTATCGCTGCCACACCATCATGAATTGCACGGACGTGTGCCCGAAGGACCTCAATCCCGCCAAGGCCATTGCCGAGATCAAGAAGATGCTCATCGAGCGGCAGAGCTGAACGACGTGCACGCACCGCTCGATGTCGAGGGGCGCCGGCTGCGCTGGCGCTGCCGGCGCGGCATGAAGGAACTCGACGTCCTGTTTGAAGTCTACCTAGACGCAACCTTGGCCAGTGCCGCACAGGAGGAGCGCGCGCTGCTCGAGCGGCTGCTCGAACTGCCGGACCCGGAGCTGGCCCGCTACCTGCTCGCCGGTGAGGTGCCGGCCGACCCCGCGTTTGCCGGGCTCGTCGGTCGGGTTCTCGCGGCCGCTGGCGCAGGCCCCAGGGCGGGGGCATGATCGGGACCCGCCTCCGGGGACCTCGGGAGGTGTGGAGACATCTGAACTTATCCGAAGCTTCAGGGTCTATTCAGGTCGCGGCGCGGGCGGCCTTCTTACATTCAGGAGCAGAGGGCGCGCAATGAGCGCCGATGTCAGCGATTTGAGCCTGGTTCGCCGGGTACAACGGGGCGACAAGGGTGCTTTTGATGTGCTGGTGCTCAAGTACCAGCACAAATTGGTCAAGCTGGTGACGCGCTATGTTCGTAACCCCGCCGAAGCCGAGGACATTGCTCAAGAGGCCTTCATCAAGGCCTACCGGGCGTTGCCGCAGTTTCGCGGTGATAGCGCGTTTTACACCTGGCTGTACCGTATCGCGATCAACACCGCGAAGAATGCGGTCGTCTCACGTGACCGCAGCCCTGTCGATTACGACTTTGACCGTGACAGCATCGATGAGTCCTACGATATGCAAGGCCGACTGAAGGATTCCGAAACCCCCGAGGGACTGGTGCTGACCGATGAGATCCGCCAGACCGTCAACGCGGCCATCGAGCAGTTGCCGGAGGATCTGCGCACCGCCATCGTGCTGCGCGAGCTCGAGGGGCTCTCCTACGAACAGATCGCCGCCTCGATGGGCTGTCCCGTCGGCACGGTACGGTCGCGTATTTTCCGGGCGCGCGAGGCGATTGACCGACGCTTGCGCGAAGTGTTCGAGGGAGGACTGGGCCGTACGGAGGAACTCGGATGAACGAGGAACTCGACAGTCAGCTGTCCGCGATGTTCGATGACGAGCTGCCCGCGGGCGAGTGCGAGCTGCTCGCACGCCGGCTCTCGCGCGACGATGCGCTGAAGGCGCGCTGGGGGCGCTACGCGCTCATCGGGGCGGTGATCCGCGCCGAGCGCGGCGTGGTGCTGCAAAGCGCAGTGGCCGGCCGGGTGAACGCCGCGCTCAGTCACGAGCCGCAGCTCGCCACGGGCACCGACGGGGTGCCGCTGCCCTCGGCCCCCTGGGTGCGAATGCTCTCCGGTGTCGGGCTCGCCGCCGGCGTCGCGGCATTGTCGATTCTCTGGCTGCGTGCCCATCACGGCGGACCGGTGCTCGCCGCTGCGCCGATGACCGTTGCGAGCGTGGCGGCAGCGCCGGTCGTGGACGGCGTGGCGCGCCGGCGCAGCAGCGGTGCGGACAGCTACGTGGTGCCGCCGACCACGGCGCAACTGATGACCCCCATGCCGCCGACGCAGCTGGCAGATTATGTCGTGGCGCACAGTGCGTATTCCTGGCCGATCAGTGGCGGCAGTCTGCTGTCCTCGCTGATGGTCAGCCAGGCGGCGGTCGGTCCGCCCGCGCCCGCGCCCCGGCGCCGTGTCGTCAGGCGGGCCGCCGGCCATGGCCATGCGACGCAGCGGCCGCACTAGCAGGGCCTTCGGCGCCTGGGCACTGCTGTGGGCGATCGGCAGTGCCGCGGCGCTCGCCGGCGAGCCGGCGGTGCTGCTCGAGCGGATGAATCACGCCCTGACCACCCTCGACTACCAGGGCACGTTCGCGCATTGGGAGGGCGGGCAGGTGCAGATGCTGCGCATCGTGCACCGGCTGAAGAACGGGGTGGTCTCGGAGCGGCTGCAGTCGCTCGACGGCTCGGGGCGGGAGTTCATCCGCACCGGCTCGAACCTGACCTGCTACCTGCCCGACAAGCGCGAGGCGCTGGTCGAGCAGATGCCCCCGGGCAGCTCGCTGATCGGCACCGTGCCGGTCCTGAACAAGAACACCGAGCGGTTCTACCGGTTGCGCGAAGGGCCGCGCGAGCGCATCGATCAGCACTTGACGCGCCTCGTGACGGTGATGCCGCGCGATGACTATCGCTATGGCTACCGGCTGTGGATCGACCGGCGTGGGCTGCCGCTGAAAATCCAGCTCTGGGACGCCCGCCACGGCGGCGAGGTGATCGAGCAGATCGCCTTCGCGACCCTGAACATCGAACCCAGCATCCCGGATGCGGCCTTCAAGCCGCACCTCTCGACGGCCGGCTACCGCTGGCTGCGCAACAGGGCGCCGCCGCCGAAGCAGGGCGGGCTGGTCTGGAATGCGTTGTGGCTGCCGCCGGGCTTCCACATGGCGACGCACGTCGCGCAGAGCATGCCCGGGACCCTGGGGCCGGTCGAGCATCTGGTGTACACCGACGGCCTGGCCTCGGTCTCGGTGTTCGTCACCCGCCACGCGCGGCGCCAAACGGCGCATCCGGCGGTAGAATCGGCGCGTATGGGCGCTTCCAACGTCTTCTCTACCTTCGTCGATGGGCACCGCGTCACCGCGGTCGGTGAGGCACCGGCGCGCACCGTGCGCTCGATCGCCGATTCGGTGCGGGCGCAGCCGGCGTCGTTCCCGGCGCTCTCAGGCGGTTCGTTCGCTCACTCGGTGCCACCGCCGTGAGCGCCCCGACCCTGACGCTGATCTCGCGGCGGGACTGTCTGCTGTGCGATGAGATGCTCGCGGCGCTGAACGAGTTCGCTGCCGGGACCCCATTGCCCCCGCTGCGCCGGCTCGACGTCGACTCCGACCCGGAACTGACCCGCCGCTATGGGCTGCAGGTCCCGGTGCTGCTGCTCGGCGAGACGCTCGTGTGCCGCTTCCGCTTCGACCCCGCGGCGCTCAGCCGTCACCTCGGTGCCGGCTGAGCACACCCCGGCGCCGCGACGCCCGGACGGTGTGAAGTAGGGCAAATTCGGCGCCGATCTGCAGGTATAATCCGCCCGCCGCTGACAATCTGGCGCGGCAGAACACGCGGCCCGGATTCATGCGGCTCATACGTAACTTTTGCATCATCGCTCATGTCGATCACGGCAAGTCCACGCTTGCCGACCGATTCATTCAGCTGTGCCGCGGGCTCGATGCCCGTGAGATGCACGCACAGGTCCTCGATTCGATGGACCTCGAGCGCGAACGCGGCATCACCATCAAGGCGCAGAGCGTCACGCTCTACTACGACGCGCGGGACGGCCAGCGCTACCAGCTGAACATGATCGACACCCCCGGGCACGTCGATTTCTCCTATGAGGTGTCCCGTTCGCTCGCGGCCTGCGACGGGGCGCTGCTCGTGGTCGATGCCTCCCAGGGCGTCGAGGCGCAGAGCGTCGCGAACTGCTACACCGCCCTCGAGCAGGGTCTGACGGTGGTGCCGGTGATCAACAAGATCGACCTGCCGTCGGCCGACCCCGAGCGGGTCATGACCGAGATCGAGGAGATCATCGGCATCGAGGCGCACGACGCGCTGAGAGTCAGTGCCAAGACCGGCGAGGGGGTCGATGCGCTGCTCGAGGCGCTCATCCACAGGATCCCGGCGCCGCGCGGCGATCCGGCCGCGCCCCTGCAGGCGCTGATCATCGACTCCTGGTTCGACAACTACGTCGGAGTGGTCTCGCTGGTGCGCGTCGTCAACGGCAGCGTCTCGAGCGGGGAGAAGATCCGAGTGGTGTCCACCGGACGGGCACACCCGGTCGACCGGCTCGGCCGCTTCACGCCGAAGCCGATCGTCGAACAGACGCTCGCCGCCGGTGACGTCGGGTTCATCGTGGCGGGCATCAAGGAGATCGACGGGGCGCCGGTGGGCGATACCATCACGCTCGAGAGCCGGCCGAGCACCGAGGTCCTGCCCGGGTTCCGCCAGATCAAACCGCGCGTGTTCGCGGGGGTGTTCCCGGTGAACGCCGAGGACTACGAGAGCTTCCGCGATGCGCTCGCCAAGCTGCGCCTGAACGACTCGGCGCTGCACTACGAGCCGGAGGTCTCCGGCGCGCTCGGGTTCGGCTTCCGCTGCGGCTTTCTCGGCCTGCTGCACATGGACATCGTGCAGGAGCGGCTCGAGCGCGAGTACCACCTCGATCTGATCACCAGCGCCCCGACGGTGGTGTACGAAGTGGCGCGCACCGACGGCGAGGTGGTCTACGTCGACAATCCCGCCAAGCTGCCGCCGCTGAACGAGGTCGAGCAGATCCGCGAGCCGATCATCATCGCCAACATTCTGGTGCCGCCCGATCACGTCGGGTCGGTGCTGCAGCTGTGCACCGAGAAGCGCGGCGTGCAGAAGAAGATGCTCTACCTCGGCACTCAGGTGTCGCTGCAGTACGAACTGCCGCTCGCCGAGGTGGTGCTCGATTTCTTCGACCGGCTGAAGTCGGTGAGCCGCGGCTACGCCTCGTTCGATTACGAGTTCTCGCACTTCCAGGCCGCCCCGCTCGTGAAGCTCGACATCCTGATCAACGGCGAGCGGGTCGATGCGCTCTCGATCATCGTGCACCGCGACAATGCGTATCACCGCGGCCGCGAGCTGGTCGACAAGATGCAGGAGCTGATCCCGCGGCAGATGTTCGAGGTCGCCGTGCAGGCGGCGATCGGCAGCGCGATCGTCGCGCGCGCCACGGTCAAGGCGCTGCGCAAGAACGTGCTCGCCAAGTGCTACGGCGGTGACATCAGCCGCAAGCGCAAGCTGCTCGAGAAGCAAAAAGAGGGCAAGAAGCGCATGAAGCAGGTCGGCCGGGTGGAGATTCCCCAATCGGCGTTCCTCGCGGTGCTGCAAGTGGGCCGCAAGTAGCGTGCCGCCGCGATGTCCTCTGCCACGATTCCCTCGCTGCCCGGCAACGGACTGGCGCACTCGAGCGCCCAGTGTTGCCGGTTCGTGCCCAAACTCGTCAATGGAGCCGCCATGCCGTCCGTCGTGATGCAGCTGATCATCGTTCTGTCCTGGCTCGCCATTCCGGTCGGCTTGGTGTGCGTGATCGATGACTGGCTGCTCAAGCCGCGCCGGCTGCTCGCGGACGCCCCGGGGCGCGAGCCGGCGTTCGTCGCCTGGTGCTATCGGGCGCTGCCGGTGCTGCTGGTGGCGGTGGTGCTGCGCATCTTCGCCGCCGAGGCGCTGAACTTCAGTGCCGTGCTGCTTTTGATCTCGGTGGTCACGGGCATCGTGTGGCTGATCGATGCACTGCTGCTGTCGCCGCGGCGTGCCGCGGCGGCCACCGCCGCGGGCCGCGATCCGCTGAGCACGCCGGAGCCGACCACCGTCGACTATGCGCGCAGCTTCTTCCCGGTCGCCCTCGCGGTGCTGCTGGTGCGCTCGTTCCTGTTCGAGCCGTTTCGCATTCCGTCGGACTCGATGATGCCGACGCTGCTCGACGGGGACTTCATCCTGGTGGAGAAGTTTGCCTACGGGCTGCGCCTGCCGATCACGCACACCAAGATCCTCTCCACCGGCGAGCCGCACCGCGGCGACGTGGTGGTGTTCCGCTATCCGCCGAAGCCCACCGAGGATTACATCAAGCGCGTGGTCGGGCTGCCGGGCGATCACGTGGTGGTGCACGATGACCGCCTGACGATCAACGGGAAGAAGATCCCGCTGCGCATCGACGGGACGTACAACGACGGTTGCTACCAGAACATGCAGCTTGGCACCGAGGATCTCGGTCACCACGTGCACCACGTGCTGCTCTGCCCGGTGCCGCTCGAGGTCACCGCCGATCCGCTGCCGACCTGCCCGCGCTCGGACGCGCGCGGGTACATCTGTGGCGGCAACCCGCCGCCGGACGCGCTGCCGCTGTTCGAGCAGAAGCTGGTCGAGATGGACGTCCCGGCCAAGCGCTACGTCATGATCGGGGATAATCGCGACAACAGCGACGACAGCCGGGTGTGGGGCTTCGTCCCGCAGCGCAATCTGGTCGGCCGGGCGACTTACATCTGGTTCAACTGGGACATCAATCGCAAGGGCGGCCCGATCTGGAGTCGGATCGGCAAGAAGATCAAGTAGCGGAGGTTGAGCGATGCGCCGAGAACGCGGGATCACTCTGATCGGCTGGTTGGTGTTGCTGACGCCGCTGGCGATCTGTCTGTACGCCGGGCTGCGTTTGGCTCCGGTGTACCTGAACTACATGAAGGTGTCGCACACGCTCGATGAGGTGAGCCATCAGTTCCAGGGTGGCGGCGCCAGCGTGTTCAAGATCCAGAACTCCATTTCGAGGCATTTCGAGATCGACAGCGTCAATTATCCCTCGGTGCAGGACGTGACCATCCGTCGCAGCGGCACGGGCTACCAGGTCGAGGCGGCCTACGTGTCCTATGCGCCGCTGTTCGGCAACGTCACGCTGCGCGTGGCGTTCGACAAGTCCGTGCACGTGAGCGGCGGTGGATAACGCAGAGGGGCCCGAGCGCTGGGTGCGCACGCACCTGCAGCACACGCCGGTGGATGTGGCGCTGTTTCGTGCCGCGCTGACGCACCGCAGTGCCTCGGGTGCGAACAACGAGCGGCTGGAGTTTCTCGGCGACTCGGTGCTGAATCTGGTCATCGCGCGGCATCTGTTCGCGCGCTTCGGCCAGGCCGATGAGGGGGATCTCAGTCGACTGCGGGCCCGGCTGGTCAGCGCCGAGCCGCTCGGGGAAGTGGCGGCCCGGCTCGGCATCGGCGAGGCGCTGCAGCTCGGCCCCGGGGAGCTCAAGAGCGGCGGCTTTCGCCGCCAGTCGATTCTCGCCGATGCCTTCGAGGCGCTGTGCGGGGCACTGTTTCTCGATGCCGGGCTCGAGGCCGCCGCCGAGTTCATCCTCGCGGCGCTCGCACCGCGCATCGAGTCGCTGCCGCCGCCGGCGGCGCTGAAGGATCCGAAGACCCGCCTGCAGGAGTACCTGCAGTCGCGCGGGCTTGCGCTGCCGCACTATGCGGTCGAGCGCATCGAGGGCGAACCGCACGATCAGACCTTCGAGGTCAGTTGCGCGGTCGAGGACCTCTCGCTGTGTACGCGCGGCCGCGGCTCGAGCCGCCGGCGCGCCGAGCAGGAGGCGGCAGAACGTATTTTGGACAGCATTGGAAAACACTCCGATGAGCGATCAGCCTGAAGGCGCCGAGCCGCTGCTGCGCTGTGGCTTCGCGGCGCTCGTCGGCCGGCCCAACGTCGGCAAGTCGACGCTGCTCAACGCGCTGGTGGGCACCAAGGTCAGCATCGTCACGCCGCGGCCGCAGACCACCCGCCACCGCATCCTCGGTCTGGTGCAGCGCCCCGACGCCCAGATCGCCTTCGTCGACACCCCGGGCCTGCACCGCCAGGCGCGCCGGGCGCTGAACAAGGCGATGAACCGGACCGCGACCTCGGCGCTCGCCGATGCGGACGTGGCGGTGCTGGTGCTCGAGGCGCTGACCTGGAACGGCGAGGACGAGCTCGCGCTCGAGCGCATCGCGCAGGTGCACCGCCCGGCGATCGCCGTGGTGAACAAGGTCGATCAGGTCCGCCCGCGCGAGCGGCTGCTGCCGTACCTGGCCGAACTGAGCGCCCGCCACCCGTTCATCGCGCTGGTGCCGGTCTCGGCGCTGAAGGGGCAGGGCCTGGAGGATCTGATCCGCACCATTGCCGCCCAGTTGCCCGAGTCCCCGCCGCTCTTTGCGCGCGACACGCTCACCGACCGCGGCACGGCGTTTCGCATCGCCGAGACGGTGCGCGAGAAGCTCACCCTGGAGTTGAACCAGGAGGTCCCCTACGGCATCGCCGTCGAGGTCGAGCGGATGCAGCACGAAGACGGCCAGCTCGCGGTCGACGTGGTGATCTGGGTCGATCGTGAAGGCCAGAAGCCGATCGTCATCGGCGGTGGCGGCGAGCGCTTGAAGCGCGTCGGCAGTTCCGCCCGCCGCACGCTGAACGCGCTGCTCGGGGAGCGGTTGCACCTGACGCTGTGGGTCAAGGTGCGCGAGAACTGGGCCGACAATGCGCGGGCGCTGAAGGATCTGGGCCTCGACTCATGAGCGCCGCGGCCCGCCGCGTCCAGCTCGCGCCGGCCTACCTGCTGCATCATCGGCCGTACCGCGAGAGCGGGCGGATCCTCGAAGTGCTGGTGCGCGCCGAGGGCCGGCTGACGCTGTTCGCGCGCGGTGTGAGCGGTCCGAAGTCGCGCCTCGCCCCGGTGCTGCAGCCGTTCCAGCCGCTGCTGCTGTCCTTCACCCACGGCCGGGACGCCGGACAGCTCACCGGGGCGGAGTGCGCCGCACCGGCCGCGCCGCTGCCGGCGGCGAGCGTGATGAGCGCGTTCTATCTCAATGAGCTGCTGCTGAAACTCACACTGCGCCACGATGCGGCCCCGGAGCTGTTCGATGCGTATGGGGCCACACTGGCGCGGCTGCGTGCTGGCGCGGCGCTCGCGGCGCTGGAGGCGGCCCTGCGGCGCTTCGAGCTCGAGCTGCTGAGTGCGGTCGGCTACGGACTGGATCTGGCCACCGAGGTCGGCGGGCAGCCGATCGAGCCAGCGGGTTTCTACCGCTTCCGGCCCGCCCAGGGGCTCTATCGGGTGGCGAGTGAGGAGCCCGGGGTGCTCGCCGGATACTCGCTGCAGGCGCTCGCGTGCGGTGATCTCGAGGCGGCACGTACGCGCGCCGACGCCCGGGTGCTGCTCGCTGCGGCCCTCGCCGAGTGTCTCGAGGGACGCGAGCTCGCCACGCGCCGCGTGGCCCAGGCGCTGAAGCGGGGGTCGCATCCGACCGCCCGCTACGGGAAAATGCCGCCATGAGCCCCCGGTGCGGGGGTGCTTCAGCGCTGCGGAGAATCCCGTGACCCATGCCCCGATCGCCCTCGGTGTGAACATCGATCACGTCGCGACGCTGCGCCAGGCGCGTCGCGGCCGCGAGCCCGATCCGGTGCATGCCGCGCTCGAGGCCGAGCGCGCCGGCGCCGACAGCATCACGCTGCACCTGCGCGAGGATCGCCGCCACATCCAGGATGCTGACGTGCGTACTCTGCGCGGACTGCTCAAGACCGCCATGAACCTCGAGATGGCCGTCACCGAGGAGATGATCGGCATCGCCTGCGAGGTCCGCCCGCAGCACTGCTGCCTGGTGCCGGAGAAGCGCCAGGAGCTCACCACCGAGGGCGGGCTCGAGGTTGCCGGTCAGCTCGAGCGGGTGCGCGCGGCCGTGGCGCGACTCAGCGCGAGCGGTGTGCGGGTGGCGCTGTTCATCGATCCGGAGCCGACCCAGATCGAATCGAGTGCGCGCGCCGGGGCGCCGGCGATCGAACTGCATACGGGCGCGTACGCGGAGGCGAGCGGCGCGGCGCGCGCCCGCGAGCTCGAGCGGCTCGCGAGCGGCGCGGAGCTCGCCGCGCGGCTTGGCCTCGAGGTGCATGCGGGCCATGGGCTCGACTACCACAACGTGCAACCGGTGGCGGC
>JAJZSQ010000139.1 GCA_021849615.1 Pseudomonadota bacterium | reverse complement strand
GACGCTCACGCGCTCGGCATCGAAGTGCACATCGGCCCGCTCCGTGGCGAGATTCACGGTCGCCTCGACGGACGGCAGCGCGTTCAGCGCACGCTCGACCCGCGCGACACAGCTGGCGCAGGTCATGCCCTCGACGGGCAGACTCACGCGATCGGCAGTCATTTTTTCGGCGGGAACGGCCACGGTCGGCTCCTGCGGACGGCCTCCGGCACCCGGAGAGGATGCCTCGGATGCTACGGCCTGGAGCATGCTCCGGAGTCAAGACTCGCCGGCACGGCCGTGCCATCGAATCCGAAGGCAGATCAAACCGTATGCGGATTTATACGCCGGGGTGGAGGTCTGCGCGCAATGCGCTCGCACTGGCTTCGATGAGCTCGCGCCCTGCCGGGGTCAGCTGCACCCACGAGGCTCGGCGGTCGTCTTCGGCCGCGGTGATGTCCACCAGACCGGCACGCTTGAGCGCGGCACACAGCCGGCTCGCACGTGACTGACCGAGTCCCAGTCGTTCACGCAGCTCCCCCATCTTCACCGCGGCCTGCGGCCGAGTCCCCAGCAAGACGAGGATCGGTTCGGCAAAGCCCGGGAGACGGTTGCCGCTGCCGGCCCTGAGGCCGAGCAGCGCCCCCAGCAGTCGTTGCAGCTCATCGGCGGAAGGGGAAAGCCGCCGTGACATCGCTACCGAACCTAGCAGGTCGCCCGGAGCGCCCGCGTGATCGGGATCTCAGTATAGCGCCTGATACTGTACCGGCGGGCCGCGCTTGCATGCGCGGCCCGGGTCGCTACCATGCCCCGGCCGCGGCGCACGGGCCGCAGGAGCGCACACCGCCGTCACGATGACCGAACAGCCTCATACCGAGAACCCCGAGCTGCCGTCCGTGCAGCCCCCCGCCCGCTCCGACGTGCGGCCGGTCTGGTGGGTGCGCGTCGTCTCGCGCCTGCCGCTTGCGCTGCTCTACCGGCTGGCAGACCTGCTGGGATGGCTGGCGTTTCGGGTGTTCCCGTACCGCGACGCGGTGGTGCGCGAGAACCTCGCGCGCGCTTTTCCGGATTGGGACGAGGCGCGCATGCGCCAGGTGCGCCGCCAGTACTACCAGGGCTTTGCGGACATGCTGATGGAAGTGATCAAGTCAGCAACCCTTCCCGCGGCGCAGATCCGCCGCCGGGTGCGGATCGTGAACCTCGAGGCGCCACGCGAGCACCTGGCGGCGGGCCGCTCGGTGCTGCTCGCGGCGGCTCACCAGTGCAACTGGGAGTGGATGCTGCTCGCGCTGTCGCTCGAGCTCGGCTATCCGCTCGATGCCGCCTACAAACCGCTGGTGGATCGCTGGGCCGAGCGGGAGATGAAGAAGGTCCGCAGCCGTTTCGGCTGCCGCCTAATCCCGGCCAAGGCGCTGCTCGCAGACATCCTCAGGCGCGGCGCGGTGACGCGCGCGGTGGCCATGGTGGCCGACCAGGAGCCGACCACGAGCGAGCGCAAGCACTGGACGCGCTTTCTGAACCGCGACACCGCGTTCTTCATGGGCCCGGAGGAAATCTCGCGCGTCACGCGCTTCCCGGTGTTCTTCATCGCCATGCGGCGCGTGCGGCGCGGCTTCTACGAAATGCACTTCGAGCCGCTCGCCGGCGCCGGTGAACGGCTCGAACCGGGCGAACTCACCGAGCGCTACGTGCAGGCCGTGGAGGCGCAGATCCGCTCAGCCCCGGCCGACTGGCCATGGTCGCACAAGCGCTGGAAGATGAAGAAATCCCTCTACGCCGGGCGCTAGGCTCGGCGCAACTCGCGCGGCAGACCGAAGGTGATCGTCTCCTCGCGCCCGGCGACTTCGCGCGGCACTTCCGCACCCCACTGGCGCAGCTGCTCGAGGACGGCGCGCACCAGCACCTCGGGCGCCGAGGCCCCGGCCGTGAGACCGACGCAACGCTTGCCCTCGAACCACTCGCGCTTCATGTCCTGCGGACCATCGACGAGGTACCCCGGCACACCGGCGCGCTCGCCGAGCTCGCGCAGCCGGTTGGAGTTGGAGCTGGCGCGCGAGCCGACCACGATCAGGATGTCGCAGTCGGCGAGCAGCTTCTTCACCGCATCCTGGCGGTTCTGCGTCGCGTAGCAGATGTCCTCCTTGCGCGGGGTCGCAAGCTGCACGAAGCGTCGCTTCAACGTCCCGACGATCTCGATGGTGTCATCGACCGAGAGCGTGGTCTGCGTCACGAACGCGAGGCGGGACGGATCGTTCACCTCGAGGCGCTCGGCCTCCTCGGCGCTGCCGACCAGATACATCCGCCCGCCGAAGCTGGTGTCGAAGCGGCCCATGGTGCCTTCCACCTCCGGGTGGCCGGCATGCCCGATGAGAATCACCTCGCGGCCCTCGCGGGCGTAGCGCTGCACTTCCATGTGGACCTTGGTGACCAGCGGGCAGGTGGCGTCGAACACCTTCAGGCCACGCTCCTGCGCCTCGTTCTCCACCGCATGGGACACCCCGTGGGCGGAGAAGATCACGGTGGCGCCCGAGGGCACCTCGCGCAACTCCTCGACGAACACCGCGCCGCGCTCGCGCAGCCGCTCGACCACGTGCCGGTTGTGCACCACCTCGTGGCGCACGTAGATCGGCGCGCCGAACAGGTCAATCGCCCGCTCCACGATGTCGATGGCCCGATCGACGCCCGCGCAGAAGCCGCGCGGATTGGCCAGCAGAACTTGCATCAGGTCTTCTCCTCGCCCGCGGGCGCACCCGGATGGCGGCCCTCGCGCAGCACATCGATCAGCAGCAGCGCCGCGCCGATCGTAATCGATGAGTCTGCCACATTGAAGGCCGGAAAATAGTGCCCGTGCCAGTGCGCGCTGATGAAATCCACCACGTAGCCGAGGCGCAGCCGGTCGATCAGATTGCCGAGCGCCCCGCCGAGGATCAGCGCGAGCGCCGCGCACAGCAGTCCCTGGCGGCGGGCCTTGAGGCGGCCGAGATACCCGACGATCAGCACCGCCACCACGAGCGCGAGCGCGGTGAGCAGCCAGCGCTGCCAGCCAGACTCACCGGCGAGGAAGCTGAACGCTGCGCCGGTGTTGTAGGCGAGCGTCAGATCGAGCACCGGCAGCACCGGCGTCGCGACGTGAAAGCTCAGATGGCGCACTGCCCAGGCCTTGCTCGCCTGATCGAGCGCGATGACCGCGAGCGACAGCCACAGCCACACGCGCCCGGTGAGGGCCCGGCCTGACGCCGAGGCCGTCCCGGCCGATTCGGTTGACGAAGTGTTCATATGAAGTGCCGCTCCTCGCCCGGCCCCTCGATGTTGGTGATACAGCGGCCACACAGCTGCGGATGCGCAGCGTGGGCGCCGACGTCGGGGCGGCGCTGCCAGCAACGTACGCACTTCGCGTCCTGCGTCGGCTTCACCTGCACCCACACCGCCTCACTGCCGCTGTTCAGTGCCGCTGCCGCACCGGTCGGCGCCGAGGCGGCGCGATGTACCCGCGCATGCGAGGTGATCAGGAAGAAGCGCAGCTCCTCGCCGAGCACGCTGTAGCGCTCGTACTCGAGCGGCCCGCAGTATACGTCCACTTCGGCATCGAGCGGCGCACCGATCTGACCCGCATCGCGCAACTTCTCGAGCTCGCGCGTCACGTCGGCGCGCAGCGCGAGCAGCGCCGGCCAGTCGATTCGCCCGAGGCGCACCGCCGGCAGCGTATGCCAGGTGGCGAGGAACACCGACTCGCCGTGCTCGCCCGGCAGGTACTGCCAGATCTCCTCAGCCGTGAACGAGAGGATCGGGGCGAGCCAGCGCACCATGCTCTCGGCGATGTGGTACATGGCCGTCTGCGCCGAGCGGCGCGCGCTCGAGGCGGCCGGCAACGTGTACATGCGGTCCTTCAGGACATCCAGATAGAACGCCCCGAGCTCGACGCTGCAGAAGTTGTGCACCTTCTGGTAGATCAGGTGGAAGGCATACTCGCCGTACGCCGCGCGGATCTCCTCCTGCAGCGCCGCGGCGCGTGCGAGCGCCCACTGGTCGATCGCGAGCAGTGCCTCGGGGGCGAGCAGATCGCGCGCCGGATCGAAGCCGTCGAGGTTGCCGAGCAGGTAACGCACCGTGTTGCGGATGCGCCGGTAGGAATCCGACATGCGTTTCAGGATCTCGTCCGAGACGCTCATCTCGTTGGCGTAGTCGGTCGCCGAGACCCACAGGCGCAGCACATCGGCGCCGAGGCTGTTCATCACCTTCTGCGGGGCGACCACGTTGCCGAGGGACTTCGACTGCTTGCGTCCCTGCTCATCGACCGTGAAGCCGTGCGTGAGCACCGCGCGGTACGGAGCGCGCGCATAGAGCGCCTCGGACATCAGCAGCGAGCTGTGGAACCAGCCGCGGTGCTGATCGGAGCCTTCCAGGTACAGATCGACGGGCGCGGCGATCTCGGTCCGTTCGTGCCCGACGCACTCGAAGGACAGACCGGAGTCGGCCCACACGTCCATCACGTCGGTGACCTTCTCGTAGGCGCTCGCCTCGGCGCCGAGCAGCTCGGCCGGGTCGAGCGCGAACCAGGCCTCGATTCCATCGCGCTCGACGCGCGCGGCGACCTGCTCGATCAGCTCCGCGGTGCGCGGGTGCAGCTCGCCGCTGCCGGCTTGCACGAACAGCGGGATCGGCACGCCCCAGAGCCGCTGGCGCGAGATGCACCAGTCGGGGCGCACCTCGATCATGCTCGCAATGCGCTGCTCGCCCCACGCGGGCGTCCACTCGACCGTCGTGATGTCGCGCAGCGCGTGCGCGCGCAGGCCATTGGTGTCCATGCCGATGAACCACTGGGGCGTGGCCCGGAAAATCACCGGTGTCTTGTGCCGCCAGCAGTGCGGATAGCTGTGCGTGAGCGGCACGTGCGCGAGCAGCCGCCCGTGCGTGTGCAGCGTCTCGATCAGTACCGGGTTGGCCTCATCGACGCGCAAGCCCGCCACCAGGGGCGTATCGGGCAGGAACCGCCCGTCGTTGCCGACCGGGTTCACCACCGCGAGTCCGTAGCGGCGGCCCACCGCGAAATCCTCCTGGCCGTGTCCGGGCGCGGTGTGCACCGCGCCGGTGCCGGCATCGAGCGTGACATGCTCACCGAGAATCACCGGAACGCGACGCGCCTGGAACGGGTGCTGAAGCTGAAGTCCCTCGAGCTCGCGGCCCTCGACCTGCGCGAGCACGCGCGGCTCGCGCGCCCCGTAGCGCGCGAGGCAGGCCTCGATCAGCTCGGTGGCGAGCACCAGCCGGCGGCGCGCGCCACCGATCTCGGTCTCGAGCAGCGCGTAGCGGAGGGTCTCGCCGAGCGCGACGGCCTGGTTCGCCGGCAGCGTCCAGGGCGTGGTGGTCCAGATGACCAGCTCGACCGGCTCGCTGCCGAGGCGCTCGGGCGTCAGACCGAACCGCCGGGCGAGATCGGCGAGCTCGGCGACGGGGAAGCCGACGTCGATCGCCGGTGAGGTGCGCTCGGCGTACTCCACCTCCGCCTCGGCGAGCGCCGAGCGGCAGTCGAGGCACCAGTGCACCGGCTTGACGCCCTTGTAGACGTGGCCGTTGCGGATGATGTGTCCGAGCGCGCGGATCTGCTGCGCCTCGTAGCGACTCGACATGGTGAGGTAGGGACGCTCCCAGTCCCCGAGCACGCCCAGGCGCTTGAAGTCGCGCCGCTGCAGCTCGATCTGCTCGGCGGCATAGGCGCGGCAGGCGGCGCGGAACGCGGCCGCATCGAGCTTGCCGCCGGCCCGGCCGTGCTTCTTCTCCACCTGCAGCTCGATCGGCAGGCCGTGGCAGTCCCAGCCGGGAATGTAGGGCGCATCGAACCCCTCGAGGGTGCGCGCCTTGACGATGATGTCCTTGAGGATCTTGTTGACCGCGTGCCCGATGTGGATCGCGCCGTTAGCGTACGGCGGACCGTCGTGCAGCACGAAGCGCGGCCGGCCGCGGGCCTGCTCGCGCAGCTTCGCGTAGATGCCGCGCGACTCCCAGTCGGCCACCATGGCCGGTTCGCGCTGGGCCAGGTCCGCCTTCATCGGAAAGCGCGTTGCGGGCAGGTTGATCGTGTGTTTGTAATCGGACATGAGCTTGCCGTCGCCGTCCCCGGCTCTCGGCCGGATCAAACGTTCAAAATCGTTCGGGCCGCCTCGGCATCCCGGTGCATCTGCGCCACGAGTGCCTCGAGGGTCTCGAAACGCGCCTCGTCGCGCAGTTTCGCCACGAACTCCACTTCGATCCGCCGGCCGTACAGGTCGGCGGAAAAATCAAACAGGTGCACCTCGAGCAGCAACGCCCCGCCGCCCACCGTCGGGCGCCGCCCGAGACTGGCGACCGCCGGGTGCGCCGCCGCGCCGATGCCGTGCACGCGCACCGCGAAAATGCCCTCGAGCGGCGAGCGGCGGCGCTGCAGCGCGAGGTTCGCGGTCGGGTACCCGAGGCGCCGGCCGAGCTGCTCCCCACGGATCACCCGGCCGCTGATCGTGTAGGGCCGCCCGAGCAGCCGCGCGGCCCGCTCGAACTGCCCGGCCGCGAGCGCCGAGCGCACCGCGCTGCTGCTGACGCGCTCGCCCTCGAGCATCACCGGCGGCAGCACTTCGGTCTGAAAGCCGAGCCGCCGGCCCGCTGCGCAGAGCTGCTCGGCGTTCGCCTCACCGTGCCGCCCGAAGCGAAAGTCGTGCCCGACCACCACCACCGGAGCGCGCAGCCGCTCGGCGAGCAGTCGCGCGAACCCCTCGCCCGAGAGGCTGCGCAGCGGCTCATCGAAGCGCAGCACCCACAGTACCTCGAGGCCGAGCGCGGCGAACACCTGCCAGCGCTCGCGGAACGTGGTCAGTCGCGCCGGGCAGTCCTCGCCGGCGAGATACTCCCGCGGCATCGGCTCGAACGTGAGCACCATCGAGGGACGGCCGAGCCGCCGGGCATGCGCTGCGACACGCTCGAGCAGCGCCTGATGCCCAAGATGGATGCCATCGAACGTCCCGATCGTGACGACGCAGCCGCGCCGATGCTCGCCTAAGCCATTGAGTCCGCGAATCAGCTCCATCGGCCGCCCGAGCCGTCACTCCCGCACAAAAGGGTGTAAGAATACCGCAATCCGTCCGCCGGGGCAGGGGCACGCGCACCCCGATCGGGCCGCAGCGGCGTTGACAACGGACAGGCGCATCCGCAGACTATCGGCCCCCCGAGTTCGGGGTCCCGAGTGATACGGAGCGATTGTGGCCAACACGAAGTCCGCCGAAAAAGCGGCCCGCCAAGCCGAAGAACACCGCGCGCGCAACATT
>JAJZSQ010000138.1 GCA_021849615.1 Pseudomonadota bacterium | reverse complement strand
TCTTCGTCCTCGATGGAGCTGATCAGCAACCCCTTGGCATCGTAGGGATTCGAGGGCATCACCACTTTGATCCCGCAGACGTGCGTGAACACGCCCTCCGGGCTCTGCGAGTGGGTCTGACCGCCGCGAATGCCGCCCCCGCAGGGCGTACGGATGGTTACCGGTGCGCAATAATCGCCGGCGGTGCGGTAGCGCAGTCGGGCCAGCTCGCTCACGATCTGATCGAATGCCGGGTAGATGTAGTCGGCGAATTGGATCTCGGCGACGGGGCGCAGGCCGTTCACGCCCATGCCGATCGCCGCAGCGACGATGCCGCCCTCGGCAATCGGGGTGTCGAGCACGCGGTGCTCCCCGTACTTGCGCTGCAGGCCGTCGGTGCAGCGGAACACGCCGCCGAAGTACCCGACGTCCTCACCGAACACCACGACGCGTTGGTCGCGCCCCAGCATGACATCGAGGGCCGAGTTGATCGCCTGCACCATGTTCATCTGTGCCATCGATCAGCCCTCCCCGCCCGGAACCTTCGCGGCCGCCGCGGCATGCTGCGCGGCCGTCAGGCTGCGCAGCTCCTCGCGCTGACGCTTCAGGTGCGCCGGCATGTCGTGGAAGACGTCCTCGAACATGCTCATCGGGTCGAGCGTCGGTCCATCGCTGAGCGTGCCGTAGGTCACCGCCTCCTTCCAGCAGGCCGTCACGTGCGCCTCGAGCTCCTGCTCGAGCGCCGCGTGCCGTTCCTCGGACCACTCGCCGATGCCGATCAGATGCGCCTTCAGGCGCTTCACCGGATCGCCGAGCGGCCACGCCTGCCACTCCTCCTTCGGCCGGTAGCGCGAGGGATCGTCGCTGGTCGAGTGCGCCGCGGCACGATACGTCACGTGTTCGATCAGCGTGGGGCCGCCGCTGGCGCGCGCCCGCTCCGCCGCCCAACGGGTCACCGCGTACACGGCGAGAAAATCATTGCCGTCGACCCGCACGCCGGGGATCCCGTAGCCGGGACCGCGCTGCGCAAAGGTGCGCCGCTCGCCGCCGGCGAAGCCCTGGAAGCTCGAGATCGCCCATTGGTTGTTGACCACGTTCAGAATCACCGGCGCCTGGTACACCGCGGCAAATGTGAGCGCGTGATGGAAGTCGGCCTCGGCGCTGGAACCCTCGCCCATCCAACTCGCCGCGATGCGATCCTCGCCCTTGATCGCTGCGGCCATCGCCCAACCGACCGCCTGGGGAAACTGGGTGGCGAGATTGCCGGAAATCGAGAAGATATTGCCTTCGGCCCAGTGATACATGATGGGCATCTGGCGGCCGCGACACATGTCGCGGGTATTCGAGAGACACTGGCTCATCAGATCGACCAGGCTCTTGCCGCGCACGATGAACAATCCCTGCGTGCGATACGAGGGGAAGAGCATGTCGCCCGGCTGCAGCGCCATGGCCTGCGCGACGGCCACGGCTTCCTCGCCGGTGGACTTCATGTAGAACGAGATGCGTCCCTGGCGCTGCATGCGCTGCATGCGCTCATCGAAGTGGCGCGTCAGCAGCATGTGGCGCAGCGCCACCTGCAGTTCCTCGGGCTCGAGGTGCGGGTTCCACGGCCCGACGGCGCGGCCTTGCTCATCGAGCACGCGCACCATGCCGGTGCCGAGCCGCTCGATCTGCAGCGCAGGCGTCAAGGTGTCCGGCCGAGGCTCATGCCCCGCGGGCGGAATCTCCAGATAGCTGAAGTCCGGCGTCTCCCCCGGGCGTGCCGGAGGATGTGGAACGTGCAGGCGCGACTGCGTCATGAATTCTGATCCCCGTCATCGCCGTTTGCCGGCTGATTGCAAATTTTACCGCCCCAAAAGTGCAACACACGTTCCAATCCATTCGCGATTCGGCCGCTCGACGCAATGAGCATCGCATCTCGAGGGAGCGGCCGCAATGGCGGACGGATGGCAGCGCGGTCATAATCCGCAGCGTGAAATCCTACCCCACCGCCCGCGGCGTCGTACTGCGCAAATCCCCCTCCGCACCCGCACGAACCCAGGCCGCACCCGCCCCGGCGAGCGCCGCCACGGGGCGCGTTCGGGTAGCGCGCGAAGTGGCCGGTCGCGGCGGCAAAGCCGTCTCCGTCGTGCTCGGTCTGCCGCTCGCCGCGGCGGAACTCGAATCGCTCGGCCGCGAACTGAAGAAACTCTGCGGCGCCGGCGGCGCAGTCCGCGAGGGTCGCATCGAGATTCAGGGCGAACATCGCGACCGGCTGGTCGAGGCGCTGCGCCAGCGCGGTTACGATGCCAAGCGCTCCGGCGGCTAGGGTCGCAGCACCGCCAACAGCACGATCGCGATCAGCAGCACTCCGGGCACTTCGTTGAAGAACCGAAACCAGCGCTGGGAGTGCCGGTTGCGCCCCTCGATCAGGCCACGCATCAGCCCGTAACACCAGAGGTGGTAGCCGATCAGTGCGGCCACCAGCACCAGCTTCACGCGCAACCAGGCGAACTCGAGAAACGCCGGCGCATCGATCACCATCGACAGGCCGAAGGCGACGGTGAGCGCCCCGCCGATGCTCATCAGCGCAAAGAGCCGCCGCTCCATCACCGCAAAGCGCGCCAGACCGGGCGCATCGGTGGTCTCACAGTGGTAGACAAAGAGCCGCGGCAGGTAGAACAGCCCGGCGAACCAGGTCACCACGAATACGATATGGAATGCCTTGAGCCAAAGCATGCAGTATCGTACCCGGCTTCGGCACGCTTGACCAAAAAGCGCGCGGCAGGAAACAGGAGGATCCTCATGAGCGATATCGGCTCTGGAGTAGCCCCGGGCGCACCGGGTCTCTCACCCACCTGGTGCAGCAGCGCCAAAGACGTCGTAGGGTGTTCTCTCGGACGGCCCCGACTGTGGTTCACCGTCGGCGGCGGCATCGTCAACGAAGTCTATTATCCGCGCCTCGACATTCCGCAGATCCGCGATCTGGGCTTCATCGTCGGCGACGGACGCGGTTTCTGGGTCGAGGTCAAGCGCCTCGGCAATCCGACCCTCACGCTCGCCGGCTCCGGAATTCCAGCGGTGCGCGTGGTGCACCGCCACGAGCGCTTCGAGCTGCGGCTGAGGATCGTGCCGGCCGCCGAGCGCGATGTGCTGCTGATCGAGGTGGAACTCACCGGTGATGAGCAGCTGCGCCCCTACGCGCTGCTCGCGCCGCACCTCGGTGGCACCGGCCACGAGAACATCGCGACGGTCGCCGATCACCGCGGACACCGGCTGCTGCTGGCCGAACAGGGTCCGTTCGCGCTCGCCCTCGGTGCGGTCGACGAGGACCAGCGCGACGCCTGGGGACGTGCGAGCTGCGGGTACGTCGGTACGAGCGACGGCTGGCAGGACTTCAAATGCAACGGCGCGATGCGCTGGGAGTACGAACAAGCCGGACCGGGCAACGTCGCGCTGCTCGGGGAACTGCCACGCAAGGCCGTCCTCGGCCTGGGCTTCGGCAGCAGCACCGAATCGGCCGCGAGCCTCGCGCTCTCGGCGCTGTTCGAGCCGTTCGAGGCGAGCTGGCAACGTCAGGTCGCGGAGTGGTCGGAGTGGCAGAAAGAATGCGCCGCGCGCGCCCCGCTCACCGGCTCGCTGCCGCCGGCCTGCCGCGAGCAGTTCCGCGTCTCGACCATGGTGCTGCGCTCGCACCAGGGCAAGACCTTCCCCGGCGCGATGATCGCGAGCCTGAGCGTGCCCTGGGGCAACACCAAGGACGAGCGCGCCGGCTACCACCTGGTCTGGCCGCGCGATCTGTGCGAGAGCGCCGGCGCGCTGCTCGCCTTCGGCGCCACCCGCGAAGCGCTGGACACGGTGCGCTACCTGCGCGCCACGCAGCTCGCCGACGGACACTGGAACCAGAACCAATGGCTCGGCGGCACGCCCTACTGGACCGCCGTTCAGCTCGATGAGACCGCCTTTCCGGTGCTGCTCGCCTGTGCGCTGCACGAGCGCAACGCGCTCGATGGCGTGCACGTGACGGATATGATTCACCGCGCCCTCTCCTTCCTCGTGCGCAACGGCCCGGCCTCCGATCAGGACCGATGGGAGGAAGACGCCGGCATCAACACTTTCACCCTCTCGGCGTGCATCGCCGCGCTGGTGTGCGGCGCGACGCATCTGCCCCCCGGCGCGCGCGAACTCGCACTCGATATCGCCGATTACTGGAATGCAAGCCTCGAGGACTGGACTGCGGTGTGCGACTCGCCGCTTGCCCGCGAGCACGGCATCCCCGGCTACTACGTGCGTGTGGCGCCCGCCGAGGCACTGCACGACCGCGGCGCACTGCAGGATGCGCTGCCGATCCGCAATCAGGACATCGACCCGGCGCTGCCGGCCGCCGCGCAGGTCGGCGTGGACTTCCTGCAGCTGGTGCGCTTCGGACTGCGCGCGCCCGACGATCCGCTCATTCTCGGGACGGTCAAGCTGGTCGATGCGCTGCTGAAGAGCGACACGCCGAACGGTCCGAGCTGGCACCGCTACACCGATGACGGTTACGGCGAGCACGATGACGGCTCGGCCTACGACGGTACCGGCCGCGGCCGCCCCTGGCCGCTGCTGACCGGGGAGCGCGGGCACTACGAACTCGCCGCGGGCCGCGATCCGCTGCCGTACCTCGAGGCGATGCTGCGCATGGCCTCGAGTGGCGGAATGCTGCCGGAGCAGGTCTGGGACAGCGAACCCATCCCCGAGCGCTTTCTGCTGCCCGGCCGACCCACCGGCAGCGCTATGCCGCTGGTGTGGGCGCACTCGGAGTTCATCAAGCTCGCCGTCTCGCGCGCCCTCGGCCGTCCGTTCGACCGGCCCGAGCCGCTCTGGGAACGCTACGGCGGCAAGCGCCCGAAACTGCGCCGCGTGATTTGGGCGCCGCAGGCCGCGGCGAGCACTCTCCCGCAGGGTGCGGCGCTGACGCTGGCGCTGAATGAACCAGGGGTATTCCGCTTGGGTTTCGACGGCTGGCAGGACATCGAGGAGCGGGCCACGCAGCCCAATCCGCTCGGCCTGCACCTGGTGGACATCGACACCGGCACGCTCGCGGCCGGCCGCATCATCAACCTGACCTACCGGCGCCTCTCCGACGGACAATGGGCCGGGCAGGACTTCCAGATCGAGGTCAAAGGGCGCAACTGATCGCTGCGTCTGGCACCGTCCGTGTCATAAAAAATTCATGCGCGGACCGCTCGAGAGATGAATTTGGATCACATTCGGCATGGGCGGCGAGCCCCTACAGTCCCCGCCCATGTCTACGCAGATTATCGAGCAGCTGATCGCGGACCGCGCGGTGCGCACCGTGTTTCAGCCGATCGTCGACGGCAACAGCCGCACGGTCATCGGCCATGAAGCGCTGACCCGCGGACCACCGGGTAGCCCGTACGAATCCCCGGGCACTCTGTTCGCGCATGCGGCGCTGCTTGGACGGAACGTCGAGCTCGAGCGGATCTGCATCGAGTCCGCACTGCACGCCTTTCACGGACTCGCCCTCGGCGGCCGCCTGTTCGTCAACATCCTGCCGCAGACGCTGCTCGCGGCCCCTTCGCTCGCGCAGTGGCTCGATGAGCAGCTCTCGGTCTATCGGATCGAACCGCACGCGCTGGTGATCGAGATCACCGAGCACGGACTCGCCGAGAGCGAGAACCGCCTGGCCGCAGCGGTCGATCCACTGCGCGCCCTGGGCTGCGACATCGCCATCGATGATCTCGGCGCGGGCTCCTCGGGACTCAAGGCGTGGGCGGAAATCCGTCCCGATTATGTGAAAGTAGACCGCTACTTCGCCACCGGCATCGAGCAGGATCCCGTACGGGCTGAGATTCTGCGCTCAGTGGTCGAGATGGGACGGGTGACGGGCAGCCGCGTGATCGTCGAGGGCATCGAGACACGCCAACAGTGCCTGATCGCGCTGGAGCAAGGCGCGGACTATCTGCAGGGTTTCTATCTGGGCCGGCCGAGACGCAACCCGTCGTTCGATCCCGCCGCGATGGCGGAAATCCAGGTGAAATCCACCGCGCCGGACGGCGGCTGTGCTGCCGAATTGTCGCAGCCGATACCGGCCATCGCTGCGGACACCCCGATCGCCGAGGTCGCACAGCTGCTGCGTGAGCACCCCGAATGGAGCGCGCTCGCGGTCATCAAATCCACCGACGCACCCCGACCGGTCGGCATCGTGCATCGCGATCCCTTGCTCACCCTGCTCAGCCGGCCGCTGCACCCTGAGATCTTCAATCGCAAGCCCATCGCGAGCGTCATGCGATCGTACCCGGTCCTGATCGAGGCGCGTGCGCGCCTCGATCAGGTCAGTCGGATGGTCTCGGCTCGCACGGAAGGACTCGAGCACGACGCATTCATCATCGTGCGCAACGGTCGGTATGCAGGCCTCGGCCGGACCCTCGATTTGCTGCGCCGCCTCAGCGCACAGCAGATCCACATCGCAATGCACGCGAACCCGCTCACGCGGCTGCCGGGCAATCTGCAGATCGAAAGCCAGCTCGAACAACTGGTGCGCCGCAGACGCAACTTCATCGCCTGCCACCTGGATCTTGACGATTTCAAGCCGTACAACGACGCGTACGGCTATGCGCGCGGCGACCAGGTTCTCCTGCACGTCGCGCAGGTGCTGACTCGTGCGACCCGACGGAACGTCGACTTCGTCGGGCATATCGGCGGCGATGACTTCGTGTGCCTCCTGCGCAGCGAGGACTGGGCGTTGCGCCTGACGGGGATCTTCGAAGACCTGTGCGCGTCACTGACCAATTTTCACTCCGCCGAGCATCGCGCGGCCGCGGGCTTCCCGGGGCACGATCGTGACGGACGGCTGCGGCATTTCCCGCTCCTGGGCGTCTCGATCGGTGCCACCGAGGTGGATAGCAGCCGCGCAACGCGCGAGAGCGTTCTTGAAAATCTCAGAAGAATCAAAATATTGGCGAAGGAGGCTCCGGGATCCAGCTGCCTCCTCGAGCGGCAAGGGCAGATCACAGACCTCGTCGGCCTCGCCTCGCGCACGAACTGCGCGTCAGAGCGCCAGGCGGTGGCGCTGGCCGGCGCCTGATCGCACCCAGGCCGCTCTGTTCGCGCCAGCGCTCCGCCCGTATAGTGCGACCACTGCAGCGTTGCCGTGGCCGCAGGCGGCCATCGGCAGCAGGCATTCTTCTGTCGGCAAATTGAGTCAACGCAAGGAACCTCCGAGCGTTCTACCGGTCAGTACACAGTGGAGGTATTCACTATGGGCGCGATATCCGTCGGTCGATCGTTCAGGACGTGCGGAGTCGCATTGGCTGC
>JAJZSQ010000021.1 GCA_021849615.1 Pseudomonadota bacterium | reverse complement strand
GGCGCTGAACGACGTGGTGCTGCAGAAGCTCGCCACGGGCCGGATGCTCGATTTCGAGACGCGGGTCGCCGGCCGCTACGTCAACACCCATGCCGGCGACGGCATCGTCGTGGCGAGCGCCACGGGTTCGACCGCCTACGCGCTGTCCTGCGGCGGACCGATCATCGAGCCGCAGCTGGACATCGTGGTGCTCGCGCCGATCTGCCCGCACACCCTCTCGGACCGACCCATCGTGGTCTCGGGCCGCTCCGTGATCGAGATCCGCCTGCTCGAGCGGCCCGACACGCGCGCCCAGGTGACCTGCGACGGCAGCATCCTCGGCACGCTGGTGCCGGGGGAGCGCCTGGAGGTCCGCCGCGCCGCCGAGCGCGTGACGCTGCTGCACCCGCCCGGACACGACTATTTCCGGCTCCTGCGCTCGAAACTGCACTGGGGCCGCGGCGACAGCGAACGCTGAGCGCCCTTTCCATCACACCCTTAGCGCGATCCGCCATGCTCATCGCTCTGAAGATCCGCGACTTCGCCATCATCGACGAACTTGAGCTCACCCTGCGCTCGGGCCTGACGGTGCTCACGGGAGAGACCGGCGCCGGCAAATCCATCCTGGTCGATGCGCTGCAGCTGCTCGGCGGCGGCCGCGGCGCAGCCGAGATGATCCGCCACGGCGCTGAGCGCGCCGACCTCACCGCCACGTTCGACCTGCACGGCGCGCCGGATGAACTGAAAGCCTGGCTCGAGCGTCAGGCGCTCGAGGGCGATGAGCTCATCGTGCGCCGCGTGCTCGGCGCCGATGGGCGCTCGCGCGCCTGGCTCAACGGCCAGCCGGTCCCGGTGCAGCTGTTGCGCGAGGCGGCCGATCTGCTCATCGACATCCACGGCCAGCACGAATTCCAGTCGCTCACCCGCGCGACCCGCCAGCGCGAGCTGCTCGATGAATTCGGCGCACTCGAGGCTGAGCTCGGCGCGGTCGAGGCGGCCTACCGGCGCTGGCGCGAACTGCACAGCCGCGCGCGCACCCTCGCCGCGGCGGCCGAGGACCGCGATGCGCGGCTCGATCTGCTGCGCCACCAGGTCGGGGAGCTCGGCGCACTCGAGCTCGAGGCGGGCGAGCTTGAGCGCCTCAGCGAGGAGCGCACCCGCCTGGCGCACCGCGGCCGGCTGGCCGAGGCGGCCCAGGGCGCGCTCGGGCAGCTCTATCAGGATGAGCCGCACAATGCCCACGGCGCCATCGGCCGGGCGCTGCAGGCGCTGCGCACCGCCGCGGCGATCGATGCCCAGCTCGGGCCGATCGTCACACTGACGCAGGAGGCCGAGGTCAACGTGCGCGAGGCGGCCCGCGAGCTTGAGCGCTATGCACAGGGCCTGGAGCTCGATACGGCGCGTCAGAACAGCGTCGAGAGCCGCCTTGCGGCGATCGAGGATCTCGCCCGCAAGCATCGGGTCGACGCCGCGCAACTGCCGGCGCGCGCCGCGGAACTCGCTGCGGAGCTCGAGCAGCTCGAGCGCGCCGAGGTCGATTTGCAAGCGCTGCGCGGGGAACTCGACGCGGCGCTGCGGCAGTACCGGGAACAGGCCGCGACGCTCACACGGGCGCGAACCGCAGCGGGCGCCGCGCTCGACAAGGCGGTGACGGTACACATGCAGGCGCTCGGCATGGCCGGGGGGCGCTTCGAAGTCGCCCTGACAGCGCGCGCGGATGAGCCTGCGCCGCACGGCGCCGATGAGATCGAATTCCGCGTCAGCGCCAACCCGGGCCAGCCGGTGCGCGCGCTCGCCAAGGTCGCCTCCGGCGGGGAGCTCTCACGGCTGTCGCTCGCGGTCGAGGTCGCCAGCAGCGCGCGCGAGACGCGCTGCATGGTCTTCGATGAGGTCGACTCGGGGATCGGCGGAGCGGTCGCGGAAATCGTCGGACGCGAGCTGCGCGCGCTCGGGGAGCGCGGCCAGGTGCTGTGCGTGACGCACCTGCCGCAGGTAGCCTCCCAGGGCCATCAGCACCTGCGGGTCGCCAAGCACAGCGACGGACGCGCCACGCATACCCGACTCACCGAGCTGCCCGAGAGCGAACGCATCGAGGAGCTGGCACGCATGCTGGGAGGCGTCGACGTCACGGCCACGGCCCGCGAGCACGCCCGCGAGATGCTCAACGGCGCAGCGCCCGCTCTGGTCGCAGCGCGGGCGCCGGGGCGGCGGCCCAAGCGCGGCGCGCAGCGCCGCTGAGCGCCCGGTCAGGCGCGCGGCGGGCGCCGGTGGGGGCAGGCCTCGCGCCGGCAGTGCCCATAGAGAATCAGCGAATGGTCGCGGATCTCGAACTTCAGCCGCTCGGCCACCGCGTCCTGACGCGCCTCGATGCCCTCATCGACGAACTCTTCGACGTGGCCGCAGTCAAGACACACGATATGATCGTGGTGCGCCCCCTGATTCAGTTCAAAGACGGCCATGCCATCCTCGAAGTGATGGCGGGTCACGAGTCCGGCGGCCTCGAACTGGGTGAGAACCCGGTAGACGGTCGCGAGCCCGATGTCCTCGTGCGAGTCGAGCAGGTTGCGGTAGATGTCCTCGGCGGACAGATGCCGCGTCTCGCTGCCGGCGAGGATCTCGAGGATCTTCACGCGCGGCAGCGTGACTTTCAGGCCGGCTTTACGCAGGTCCTTGCTTTCCACGCGTTGCGATCCTCCGGATGTGGCCGCCGCAGGGAACCGCGGCGGCGCGTGCCCGATCAGGTATGATCCGCCCAATTATTGCCCATCGGACCTCCATGCGACCAGTTCAATTGACTTCTGCTGTGCGTCTCGCCGCTCTGCTCGCGGCGCTCTCGGGCCTGCTCGGCGGCTGCGTCTACCGCATGTCGATCCAGCAGGGCAATTATCTCGACGGCCATACCGTGCGGCAGCTGAAGGTGGGCATGACTCGGGTGCAGGTGCGCTACCTGCTCGGCACCCCGATGATCCAGGACGTCTTCGACACGAACCGCTGGGACTACGTCTACTACTTCAAGCGCGGCTACGTGCAGCGGCCGATCGAGAGCCGCGTGACCGTGTTCTTCCACGACGGCAAGGTGAGCCGCTTCCGGCTGCTCGACGTGCCGAAGGGCCAGCCGATCGCCCCGGGCCTGCTGCCCTCCGTGAAGAAATTCCCGCTGCTGTAACTCAGCGGCGCGCCGATCCGAGGCGCGCGCGCCGGCGCGCGCGCGGATCCTGCAGCAGCGGCCGGTACAGCTCGATGCGGTCCCCGTCGGCCGGCAGCGCATCGCGGGCGCACGGCTCGCCGAAGATCCCGACCGGTGCGCTCTCCCAGGGAACCGGCACGTCGGGCGCCGAGCGGCGCGCGGCGCTCAGTGCCGCCGCGACGTCCGCATCCTGCTCAAGCTCCACCGGCCACAGGAACTGCCGCTGCGCGGTGGCGTAGGCCACCAGGCAGCGCTTGAGCCCTGCGCTCACGGCGCGGCAACCCCCTCGGCCGGCTGCATCGCGCGGCTGCGCGCCACGAAGGCATCGACCAGAGAGCCGACCGTCTCGGCGAAGATGCGCTCGAACAGCACCGCGGAGAGGGAATTCTTGAACTGGAAGCGCAGCAGCAGCTCGACCTGCGTGCCGGCCCCGGCGGGCGTCAGGCGCCACTCGCCCTCGAGCGCGCTGAACGGGCCGTCGACCAGGCGCATGTGCACGCGCTGGTACGGCTCGAGCGCGTTGCGGGTGGTGAACTCCCCGTTGAACGGCCCGCGACGCACGCCGATGGTGGCGACGATCTCACTGTCGCTTCGCGAGAGCACCCGCGAGTGGGTGCACCACGGCAGGAACTGCGGATAGCTGTCGATGTCGTTGATCAGCGCGAACAGTCTGTTCGGCGGCAGCTTGATGAGCGCCGAGCGCTTGACCTCTCGCATGCGCGCTATTGTCACAGGATCGCCCCGGCACCGACAAGAGCCGCCGGCGCGCCCGAGCGCCGCGAGCACGCTACAATGCGCGCCCCCGACCGACCCGAAGAGCCGATGCCCCCCAAGCCCGCCGCCCCTGCCCGGCTGATCGCCGAGAACCGCAAAGCGCGCTTCGAGTACTTCATCGAGGAGCGCTACGAGGCGGGCCTCGCGCTGCAGGGCTGGGAGGTCAAAGCCATGCGCGCCGGCAGAGCGCAGCTCACCGAGTCCTACGTCTACCTGCGCAACGGCGAGGCGTTCCTCTTCGGCGCGCACCTCTCACCCCTGGCTGCGACCTCCACGCACGTGATCGCCGATCCGGCGCGCACGCGCAAGCTGCTGCTCAATCGCAGCGAGCTCAACGGCCTGATCGGCGCGGTCGAGCGGCGCGGTTACACGCTGATTCCGCTCGATCTGCACTGGAAGAACGGCCGCGCCAAGCTCACCGTGGGGCTCGCCAAGGGCAAGAAGCAGCACGACAAGCGCGCCACGGAGAAGGACCGCGACTGGGAGCGCGACAAGGCACGCCTGCTGCGCCGCGGCTGAGGGCCGGTGGCGGCCCCGGGGCGCGCTGTGTATAATCACAGGCTCGTGACGGGTGCCGGGTACGGCGCACGGCGGGCAGAGGGCGCGGCTCGAAGAGACGCACCGCTGTGCAGAACGCGCACGGACGGGTATGCTGGGCGCGCGATGATTCTCTCCTGGGGGCGACCGGTTTCGACGTGGGTTGCGAACCTTCAGAGGCGTACCGAGGCGCAGTGTCCTCGTAAATCTCGCTGCAAAAACTATAGTTGCCAACGACGACAACTTCGCACTCGCCGCCTAACCGCGGCTGACCTCCGACCGGTCCGTGCCTGTGCGGCCGACTCGGGGGACGCGTTCACAGGCTCGCGATGCGGTGTGCTACAGGCCGGATCGTTAAGAGTCACTGTCAGCTGGCGCGGCGTCTTCCCTGCCCCTCGGGTAGCGCAGCGTGAGAACCAAAGAGCGGGCTACGTACGTAGAGCCTGAAGTCTAGGACTTGCGGACGGGGGTTCGATTCCCCCCGCCTCCACCATTTCCCCGCCCCGCCGCCTGCGGCGGGGCCGAGCCGCGGCGCGCACGCACACGACCCCGCTCGACGTTTTCCAACAAACATCAACGCGCGCGCGGCGAACGAAATCTCACGTTTCCAGCATGCGACAAAATGCGCTAAGCTCCAGACCGATCTCGTGTTAGATGGAGTGCGCGATCTGTCGCTACTCGGCGACAGCGAGCCGGTTTTGTGCCACCGACGAAACACTTGAGTTAAGTTGTGGCGTCGAACGACAGGCTCCGCGAGAAACTGGTGACCCAAAAGAATCGGATATCCTTCGCCGCGTTCCTGACGCTTGTCCCCTTCGCCTGCGCCCTCGGCGCCGCCGCGCCGGTGCGAGACACCCCGCCGCAGCGACCCTTCACCTTCGCCACCGTCGAGCACCTGGCGGCGCTGCGCGCCGAGCATCCCTACCACGTGCACTCGACGCCGCTGCCGGGCGTGCTGCGACGCCTGAGCTATGCGCAGTACCACCAGATTCATTTCCGCACCGCCGATGCGCTGTGGCGCGGCCGCTCGCTGTTCGACGTGCAGTTCTATCAGCGCGGCTTCGCGTTCACGCGCCAAGTGAAGATCTTCACGGTGAGCGCCGCCGGCGTACAGGCGGTGCGCTACAGCCCCTCGATGTTCGAGTTCCCGCGCTTCCTCGGCGGGCTGCGTCTGTCCGATCAGCTCGGGTTCGCCGGCCTCTCGGTGCGCTTCCCGCTCGAGCGCCCGGGACACCCGCGCAGCGTGCTCGCCTTCCTCGGCGCGACGTACTTTCGCGTCCTCGGCCGCAACCAGACCCAGGGCATCACGGCCCGCGGACTGGCGGTCGACACCGCGACCACCGGGGGGGAGGAGATCCCCTACTTCACGCACTTCTGGCTGGTCGAACCGACGCCCGGGGCGCGCACCATGACGATCTACGCGCTGCTCGACGGCCCGAGCGTCGCCGGGGCGTACCGGTTCGTGGTGCGGCCCGGCAACATCACCCAGGTCACCGTGAGCGCGGTGCTCTACCCGCGCCACCACATCGCCAAGCTCGGCATCGCCCCGCTCACCTCGATGTTTCTCTACGGCCGTAATTCCGCACGCCGGCGCTTCGAGAACTGGCGCCCGCAGGTGCACGACAGCGACGGCCTGATGATGCACACCGGCGGCGGCGAGTGGCTGTGGCGCCCGCTGCGCAATCCGCTGCGCCTGCAGGTCAATCGCTTCATGGATGAGAACCCCGCCGGCTTCGGGCTGATTCAGCGCGACCGCCGCTTCGCCGACTACGAGGACCCCGAGGCACGCTACGAGAGCCGCCCGAGCTACTGGGTGCAGCCGCTCGGGCACTGGGGCCGCGGCGGGGTCGAACTGGTCGAGATCCCCGGCGAGGCCGACATCGATTACAACATCGACGCGTACTGGGTGCCGAGCGCCCCGGTGCGCGCCGGCCAGCCACTCGCCTTCTCCTACGTGCTCTCGGCCTACCTGCACTCCGGGCAGCGCTGGCCGCCGGGCGGCCGGGTGGTCGCGACCCGGGTCGCCCCGGTGCTGCGCGCCGGCCAGCGCATCGGCGGTGAGCGCCAGATGCTGATCGATTTCGCCGGCGGCGACCTGCAGAGCCTGCACGGCAGCCAGCCGGTGCGCGCGGTGGTGAGCGGCCTCGGGGCCCACATCTTCGACGTCAAGACCGAGCGGCTGGCGGAAAACGGACACTGGCGGGTGCGCTTCCGCGTGCAGCCGGCGGGCGGGCGGCCGGTCGACCTGCGCTGCTACCTCGAGCTCTACGGGGCACCGCTCAGCGAGACGTGGACCTACCAGTGGACGCCCGGATCGTGAACCCGCGCGGGGACTGGCTGCGGCAACTCGCGCGGCGGCGGCGCACCGTTTTTTTCAGCCTGACGGTGCTGACGGCGATCGCCGCGACCACCATGATGTGGGACATCCTGGCGGCGAACGGCCTGAATGCACTCGATCGCGCCGGACTCGCGCTCTTTTTCATCCTGTTCCTGTGGCTCGCCAGTTCGTTCTGGACCGCGGTGGCGGGCTTCGCGGTCCGTTGGCGCGGCGGCGACAGCGCGCAGATCAGCGAGCGCTGGCGCGCCGAGGCGCCGCTGCGCGGGCGGACCGCGGTGGTCATGCCGATCTACAACGAGGACACCACGCGGGTGGCGGCCGGGCTGGAGGTGATCTGGTCGTCGCTCTCGGCGCTCGCCGAGCAGTCCGCGTTCGACCTGTTCATTCTCTCCGACACGCGCAAGCGCGACATCGGCATCGCCGAGGAGGCCGCCTGGCGCGACCTCGTGACGCGGCACAACGCGCGCGGGCGCATCTTCTACCGGCGCCGGGCGGAGAACATCGCGCGCAAAGCCGGCAACATCGCCGACTTCGTCAACAACTGGGGTGGCGCCTACGATTACGCCGTCGTGCTCGATGCCGACAGCATCATGTCGGGCGCGACGATCCTCGAGATGGCCCGGCTGATGGACGCCAACCCGCGCGCCGGCATCATCCAGGCGCTGCCGCTGCCGGCCGGCCGCGACACGCTGTTCGCGCGCCTGATCCAGTTCGCCGCGCGCCTGAGCAGCCCGATGCTCTCGAGCGGGCTCGCCTACTGGCAGCTCGGGGAGAGCAATTACTGGGGCCACAACGCGATCCTCAGACTGAAGGCCTTCGCCGCGCACTGCGGGCTGCCGCACCTGCCCGGCTCGGCGCCCCTCGGCGGGGAGATCCTCAGTCACGATTTCGTCGAGGCGGCCTTCATGCGCCGTGCCGGCTACGAGGTGTGGCTGCTGCCGATCGAGCACGGCAGCTGGGAGGAGATTCCCTCGAACGTCATCGATTACGCGGCCCGTGACCGGCGCTGGGCGCAGGGCAACATCCAGCATCTCGGGCTGCTGCCGGCGCGCGGGCTGTATTGGTTGAGCCGCATCCATCTGATCGGCGGCGTGCTGTCCTACCTGGCCTCGCCGCTGTGGCTGCTGATGCTGCTGCTCAGCTCCACGGTGGTGATCCTGCAGGCGATCCACGGCCACCAGTACTTCCTGCCCGGTCAGCACGGTCTGTTCCCGAACTGGCCGCATTATCGCGACGGGGAGATCGCCGCGCTGCTGTCGCTCACGGCCGTGGCACTGTTCGGGCCGAAGATCCTCGCCGTCGTGCTCACCATCCGCGACCCGAAGCTGCGGCGTGGCTTCGGCGGCACCGCAGGGGTGTGCTGGAGCCTGCTCATCGAGCAGCTGTTCAGCGTCCTGCTCGCCCCGGCGATGATGTTGTTTCACACGGCGTTCGTCGTCAGCACACTCGCCGGCAAGCCGGTCGCCTGGCACGCCCAGGAACGTGGGGATCGCGGTATCGGATTCCTCGAGGCGCTGCGCCGGCACGCCTGGCACGTGCTGATCGGACTGACCTGGGGGGCGCTGATCCTCGAGTTCGCTCCGCACTACATCGGCTGGCTGCTGCCGGTGATCATCGGCATGGTGCTCTCGGTGCCGATCACCATGTTCACCAGCCGCATCGCCCCGGCGTACTGGCTGCGCCGGCATCGGCTGCTGCTGACGCCGGAGGAGACCGATCCGCCGGCGGAACTCGCCGCGCTGCAGGCGCATCTCATCCGTCATCCGGCACCGGCGCAGCCGGCGCTCGGCGAAGCGGCGGCCGCGCGCGAGCTGCTGCGCGATCTGGAACATCGCGTTCCGGCACACGTGCCACTCGCAATGAAGACGCAGCCTCTGCATTACGCCATCGAAGCGCACCCCCCGGGCGCACCACACCGATGGCGCTGGCTGACCCCCTGGCGCAAGAGCTGAGGATCCACTGATGCATCGACGCGGATTTCTGCGCGGCAGTGCGGCGAGTCTCGCCGCGATCGCCCCCTGGCCGATGGAGTTCAAACACAAGAAGCACCCGCAGGGCCCGGCGCGCGGCGTGGCGCACTTCGGCGCACCGCGGCCGTTCTCGTTCGAGTCGCTGAAGGCGCTGGCGCACTCGATGTCGCGCACCGTCTACAGCGAACCGGTCGCACCGCTCCCGGCGGCGATCCAGAAACTCTCCTGGGACCAGTGGGAATCGATCACCTATCGTCCCGAGCGCACGCTGTGGTACGAGGATGACCTCTTCTTTCGCATCCGCTTCGATCACCTCGGCTTCACCATGAAGCGCCCGGTGCGCATGTACGCCCTGGAGCAGAACATTGCGCGCCGGATCCTGTTCGATCCGAGCCTGTTCGACTACAGCCACTCGGGCCTGAAACCGAAGGAAATCCCGACCCATCTGGGCTTCTCCGGATTCAACGTGCTGTTCCACACCGATTGGGCGGACGACCGGGCGGTGTTTCAGGGCGCCTCCTACTTCCGCGCCGTCGACGGCAGCGGCCAGTACGGCATGTCGCAGCGCGGGCTCGCGATCGACACCGGCATGCCTCGGCCTGAGGAATTCCCCGACTTCGTCGCTTTCTACCTCGAGAAGCCGGCACCGGAATCGACACTGCTCACCGTGTATGCGCTGCTTGATTCCCCGAGCGTCGCCGGCGCCTATCGCTTCATCATCGACGTGGCGAGCACGCTGGTGATGGACGTGGACTTCACACTCTATCCGCGCCGCCAGATCGAGCGGCTCGGCATTGCACCCGGAACCAGCATGTACCTGGTCGGTGAGAACGACCACCGGGTCGCCGACGACTGGCGTCCGCAGATCCACGACTCCGACGGCCTGCAGATGCACACCGGCGTCGGGGAGTGGATCTGGCGCCCGCTCACCAACCCGGCCGATCTGCGCGTCAACGCCTACCTCGATGACAATCCGCGCGGCTTCGGCCTGATGCAGCGCGATCACAACTTCGCCGACTACCAGGACGATGGGGTCTGGTACAACCGCCGACCGAGTTGCTGGGTGGCCCCGAAGGGCGCCTGGGGCAAGGGCGCGGTCATGCTGGTGGAGATCCCGACCATCGATGAAACGATGGACAACATCGTGGCGTTCTGGAATCCGGCCGAGGAGATCGTTCCCGGCCGGGACTACACCTACGGTTACCGCCTCTACTGGTGTCGCGAAAATCTCTTCAAATCCCACCTCGGCCACGTGCACGCGACGCGCGATGGCATCGGCGGCGTGGTCGGCCAGAAGCGCACCGAGTTCTCCTGGCGCTTCGTGGTGGATTTCGTCGGCGGCGACCTGCCAATGCTCGACCCCGGGGACAAGGTACTGGCGGTGGTGAGCACCTCGCACGGCCACGTGCAACTCGTCTCGGCCCGCGCGCTGCTGCCGCTCAAGGGGGGGTGGCGTGCGATGTTCGATCTGGTACCCGATGAGGCCGGTCAGCCGATCGATCTGAGGTTGTTCCTGCAGCTGAACGGCCAGGCGCTCACCGAAACCTGGATGTACCAGTACACGCCGCCGCCACTCGCCGTGCAACGCAGCTACGTTCAGACCTGAACGGTGCGCCGCGCACGCGGCGCACACCGCCGATACGGCCCTGGAGGAGCGCAATGGACGAGAACACCCTGCCCGAGCGCGACGTGTGGTCCGACTGGCTGCGGCACGGCCGCGACGGCGGCGACCCGGACTATGCGCAGGCCATGCGTGCGCTGGTCGAGCGTTACGTCGAGCGGGTGCTCGATGGCGCCGCACTGCAGCCCGGCGAGACATTTGCCGACATCGGCGCCGGCGAAGGGCTGCTCGCCCTGCGTGCACTCGAGCGCACCGGCGGCGATCTTCACGTCTGGCTCACCGATATCTCCGCACCGATGTTGCAACACGCGCGAGCGCTCGCCGAGGCGCGCCGCGTCGCGTCGCGCTGCCGGTTCCTCTGCGCCCCGGCGGAGCAGCTCAAAGGCATCGCGGACGGCTCACTCGATGCGGTCACGACCCGATCGGTGCTCGCCTACGTGCTCGACAAGAGTGCGGCGCTGCGCGAGTTTCACCGCGTGCTGCGCCCGGGCGGGCGCCTCTCGATCGGTGAGCCGGTCTTCCAGGACGAAGCCGTCGCCGCACAGGCGATGCGCACAGTCATCGAATCGAGCCCACCCGAGGCGGTCAGTCCGCTGCTGCGCCTGATGCACCGCTGGAAGGCGTCGCAATTTCCGGACACCGACGCGGCGATCCGCGCCAGCGCGATCGCGGGATACTCCGAGCGCGACCTGGTGCGCTTCGCGCAGACTGCGGGCTTCGCCGATGTGCATCTGGAGCTGCACATCGACACGCTGCCCTCGATCGTGCGCACCTGGGAGGTGTTCATCAACACCTCCCCGCACCCGCTCGCCCCACCGTTGCGCACGATCATGGATGAGAAATTCAGCCCCGGCGAGCGCGAGCTGTTCGAACGCAGCATGCGCCCGGTGATCGAGGATCCGCGCGCGGTGAACACTGAACGGATGGCGTACCTGACGGCGCGCAAGCCTCGCGCCTAGCGCTGCCGCGCGACCTCTCCGTGTTGGTCAACTCGGATGTTTCATCGGCGTTACAACGCCGCGCGGGCGCGCCCGCGGGCACGCGCGAATAAAGTGTGGAAAGATCCATCCGATTCAAACATAATGTGAGACCTTGCACCTCACAGGACGGTCCCGGGGCCGGCGCGACCCATCGCGCGGGGCCCGTGTGCCGCCGCCAATTCGCCTGCACCACATGCCATTGGCCCGCGACAACCCGGCACCTGCAGACTCACCGGACGGTTTGAGCCAGTGGTATGCGCGCGTGCGCGCGCGCTCACTCGAGCTGTGTGCGCCGCTCGCGCCGGAAGACACGGTGGTGCAGTCGATGCCGGATGCGAGCCCCACCAAGTGGCACCTGGCGCACACCAGCTGGTTCTTCGAACGCTTCGTGCTCGGGCGCGGCGCCGAGGGGCCCGAGCCGCTGCACCCCGAGTGGCATTTTCTCTTCAACTCGTATTATCAGAGCGCCGGGCCCATGCACGCCCGCGATGCGCGCGGCCTGCTCACGCGCCCGACGCTCGCCGAAATCTGCACGTACCGCGCGCAAATTGATGAAGCCGTCCGCGAGCGTCTAACACGCGGCATTCCGGAGACGCTCGCGGCGGCGCTGACGCTCGGCCTGCATCACGAACAGCAGCATCAGGAACTGATGCTGACGGACCTCAAGCACCTCTTTGCCTGCAACCCGCTGCAGCCGGCCTACACGACCGCGCGCGCGGCGCGCAGCCCTGCTGCCGGGCCGATACGCTTCCTCACCGGCCGCACCGGCATTACGGCCACCGGTTATGACGGTGCGGAGTTCGCTTACGACAACGAACTGCCGCGCCACAGCGAGCTGCTGCATCCGCACGCCATCGCGCACCGCCCGGTCACCAACGCGGAGTACGCCGAGTTCATCCGCGCCGGCGGCTACCGCACGGCGCTGCTGTGGATGTCGGAAGGATGGGCTACCGTGCAGCGCGAGGGGTGGACGCGTCCGCTGTACTGGGCGGACGATCTCGCGAGCGCATATACGCTCGGCGGGACGCGCGAACTCGATCCGAACGCGCCGGTCTGTCACGTCAGTTATTTCGAGGCCGACGCGTTCGCCCGCTGGGCCGGTGCGCGCCTGCCTCTCGAGGCCGAGTGGGAAACGCTGGCCGCGCCGCTCGACCCAACACACGGACAGTTCGCCGATGACGGTCTGTTCGAACCGCAGGCCGATCCGCACCCGCAGCAGGCAGGCCCCCGACAGCTCTTCGGTGACGTATGGGAATGGACGGGCAGCCCGTACGTCGGATACCCCGGCTTCAAACCGCTGCCCGGCGCCCTCGGCGAATACAACGGCAAGTTCATGTGCGGGCAATGGGTGTTGCGCGGCGGGTCATGCGCCACACCGCGCGGGCACGTGCGCGCCAGTTACCGCAACTTCTTCTACCCACGGGACCGCTGGCAGTTCAGCGGCATCCGCCTGGCCCGGGATCTGCCATGAGCACACTGCCGAGTGAGATCTTTCTCCACGATCTGCACCCGAGCGACGCGGACATCCGCAGCGACGTGCTCGAGGGCCTGGCGCGCCGCCCCAAGCAGTTGCCGTCGAAATACTTCTACGATGCGCGCGGCTCGGAGTTGTTCGAGCGCATCTGCGAGCAGCCCGAGTACTACCTGACGCGCGCGGAAATCGCGTTGATGCGCACGCACGCCGCGGCCATCGGCGCGGTGCTCGGCCCGCACGCGCTGCTGCTCGAGTACGGCAGCGGCAGCGGCACCAAGACCGGCCTGCTGCTCGAGCACCTTCGCGAGGTCGCCGCGTACGTGCCGGTGGAGATCTCGCGCAGCGCGCTCACCGAGAGCGTGGCGCGCCTCAGTGAGCGGTTTGCCGACATCCAGATGCTGCCGGTGTGTGCGGATTTCACCCAGCCGATCACGCTGCCGCAGCCGGCGCGCCGGCCGGCGCGCACGGTCATCTACTTCCCCGGTTCGACGATCGGCAACTTCAGCGCCGATCAGGCCGTGCAGCTGCTGACGCAGATGCGCCGCGCGATGGGCCGCAACGGCGCGGCCCTCATCGGCGTGGACCTGGTGAAGTCCCCGCAGCGCATCGAGGCGGCCTACAACGACGCCGCGGGCGTCACGGCCGAGTTCACCTTGAATCTGCTCACCCGGCTGAACCGGGAGCTCGAGGCCAACTTCGACCTCGGTGCGTTCCGCCACCGCGCGCGCTACCACCCCGAGCGGGAGAGGATCGAGACCTACATCGTCAGCCGCTGCGAGCAGGAGGTCAGCGTCGGCGGACACCGCGTCCACTTCGCCGCCGGGGAGGCGATGCGCGTGGAGCTCAGCTGCAAATACTCGCCCGCATCCTTCGCACACATTGCCGCACGCGCAGGCCTTGCGGTCAGCCACCTGTGGACGGATGCCGAAGGACTGTTCAGCGTGCAGTGCCTGCAGCCGGCCGGCGCGCCGAGCTGACGGCCGCGCCGAGCGCTCAGGCGAGGTCGAACAGCAGCACTTCGCTGTCGGTATCGGCCTCCATCGTCACCGTCGCCTCTGCCTGCACCGCCGCGCCGTCACCGGCGCGCATCTCGGTGCCGTTCAGGGCCGCAATGCCCCGGGCCACCTGCAACCAGAGCCCGCGCCCCGGTGCGATGGCGTGCTCGATCTTCTCCCCCGGGGACACGTCGGCAAGGTACATCCGCACGTCCTGATGCACGGTGAGTGAACCCTCGGCGCCGTCCGGGGACGCGACGAGCTGCAGCCGCCCGCGCCGCCCTTCGGGCGCGAACGCGCGCTGCTCGTAGCCGGGGGTCAGTCCCGTCTCGGCCGGAATGACCCAGATCTGCAGGAAGTGCACCGGCTCGCTCGCCGAGGGATTGAACTCGCTGTGGCGGATGCCCGCGCCGGCGCTCATGCGCTGCAGCTCCCCGGGTCGGATCTGCGTGCCGTGACCGAGACTGTCGCGATGCGCGAGCGCGCCCTCGAGCACATACGAGAGGATCTCCATGTCACGGTGGGCATGCGTCGGAAACCCCGCCCCCGGCACCACCCGATCCTCATTGATCACGCGCAGGCTGCGAAAGCCCATGTGCTCCGGATCCCGATAGTCGGCAAACGAGAACGTGTGGCGGCTCTCGAGCCACCCCGTGCGGCTCGCACCGCGGGTCAGTCGATCGCGAAAGGTGATCATGCGAAGCCTCCGGTCAGACCCAAAAAGCGGCGACGCACCGGCCGTCGCTCGGCAGCGGCCCGGACGCCTCGAGCCAGTCCACGCGCTTCACCGGAATGGCCGCCGTCGCGCGTGGCTCGGCCAGGCGCAGGTTGACCGCGATCCGGCGCCGGCCGTCGGGCCCGGCCGCGAGCGCGCGCCAATAGGCCAGCACCCCGCACACCGGACAGAAGTGAAAGCCGATCGACTCACCCCGCACGTAGCAGCCGGTCCGGCCCGAGACCCCGATGCGCTCGTCCTGGAAGTCATAGGCCCAGAGCGCCGCATACCGGCGGCAGACCGTGCAATTGCAGGCGGTGGCACTGTCCGGATCGCCCCGATACGTCCAGCGGACTGCCCCGCAGTGACAGGCGCCTTCGATCATGTCCCCGAGTATCGCATGCCCGGTGCGCCCGTTCTGGCCGGGTCTCGCTATCATCAGCCGATGTCCGAGCCGAAGCCCTACTCCGAAGCCTGCGCGCGCAACCGCGAGCCGATCCTCGAGGTCCTGCGGCGGCACTTCGCCGATCGACGGCGCGTCCTTGAAATCGGCAGCGGCACCGGCCAGCACGCCGTGCACTTCGCCGCCGCGATGCCGCAGCTGACGTGGCAGACCTCCGAGCTGCCCGGACATCTCGCGGGCGTGCGCCGGTGGCTCGAGGAGGCTGCGCTGGCCAATCTGCCGCCGCCGCTCGCGCTCGATGTTGCCGGACCCTGGCCCGAGCGCCCATTCGATGCGCTGTTCACGGCGAACACCCTGCACATCATGAGTTGGGCTCACGTCTGCGCACTGTTCGCGGCACTGCCGGGAATCCTCGCCCCCGACGCGCTGGTGGCCGTCTATGGACCCTTCAATTACGGCGGGAATTTCACGAGCGACAGTAACGCCGCGTTCGATGTGTGGCTGAAAGCCCGCTCGAGCGAGAGCGGCGTGCGCGACTTCGAAGCGGTGGATGCACTCGCCCGCTGCGCCGGTCTTGCGCTCCTCGAGGACTGCGCTCTGCCGGCGCACAACCACCTGCTCCTCTGGCAGAGGACCGGCGCGCGCTGAGGCGCGGCGCGCTTCAGCCGGCGCGCACCTGCGCGGCAATCTGCTGCGCGAAGCGCTCGGCCGCGCCGGCGGCGAACCCCAAGAACAACGACGGCTCGGCGAGCTCCAGCTCGAGCACGAACGGCGCACCGGCCACATCGCGCAGCAGGTCGACGCGAGCATAGAGCAGCGGCTCGGGCGTACGTCCCGCATCGCGAAGCGCCGAGAGCACCCGCTCAGCGACGGCCCGTTCGGCCGGTTGCGCGGTCCGCGCCGTGATGTGCTCCGGGGCGAACAGCGCACGCGTCGGATCGGCATTCGGGCGCAACAGGGGCCCTTTGCGGATCGCATGGCTGAACTGCCCGCCGAAGAACAACAGCGCCGTCTCCCCGTCGCGGTCCACCGCCTCCAGGTACGGCTGCAACAGCACGCTGCGCCCGGCAGCGAGCAGCGCATCCGCGTGCGCACTCGCCTCCTTCAGCTGCGCGCGCCCGAGGCGGCGCGCACCGCGCGAACCGGCCCCCACCGTCGGCTTGATCACGAACTCCGCACAGGGTTGCTCGGCGAGGAACCGCTCGATCGCCGCGCGCGCCGGCTCGTCGGGCGCGATGAATGCACTCGGGACCGCCGGCAGGCCGAGCGCGGCGAGATCACGCAGATAGTGCTTGTCGGTATTCCAGGCGACCACCGGCTCGGGGTTGTGCAGACGCGTCTGGCGCGACACGTGCGCGAGCCAGCCGCGGAACTCCTCGAGCCGATCGGTGTAGTCCCAGGTCGAGCGCAGCAGCGCAAGGTCGTAGTCCGACCAGCGCACCGCCGGATCGTCCCAGTCGAGGACTTCGGCGACGAGTCCGGCGGCGGCCAGCGCTGCCTCGAGTGCCGGCATGTCCTCATCGAGTCCGCGCGCGGCGCGTGCGCCCACGAGGGCGACGCGGCCCGCGCCGCGCCGGGCAAGGCCCGAGGCGCTCACCGGGTCCGACCGTCGTACGTGACGAGCGCCCCGTAGAGCTCAGGGCGCCGATCGCGGAATACGAACCAGTTGTCGCGCAGGCTCGCGGTCTGATCCAGATCGAAGTCGGCCATCAGCACCGCATCGCCCGATTCGCCGGCCTCGGCGATCTTCGCTCCCAGCGCATCGGTGATGAAGGACGAACCGTAGAAGCGGATGTAGAGTCCTTCAGGGTCCTGCAGCGAGCGCTCCAGGCCATAGCGGTTGGCGGCGATCAGCGGCGTCAGGTTCGCCGCGGCATGTCCTTGCTGCGTGCGCTGCCAGTGCGCGCGCGAATCCACCGGCAGCGCCGGCGGCGGCTCGGTGCCGATCGCGGTCGGATACAGGAGCAGCTCCGCCCCTTGGAGCACCATGGCACGGGCCGCTTCGGGGAACCACTGGTCCCAGCAGATACCGATCCCGAGGCGCGCATAGCGCGTGTTCCACACCTTGAAGCCGGTGTCTCCGGGGCTGAAGTAGTTCTTCTCCTGGTATCCCGGGCCGTTCGGAATATGCGATTTGCGGTACACGCCGAGCCGCGTGCCGTCGGCATCGAGCACCGCGATCGAGTTGAAGTACGCCGCACCGGCCCGCTCGAAGAAGCTGATCGGCAGCACGACGCCGAGCTCGCGCGCCACGGCGCTGAAGTGGCGCACCGCGCGGTTGTCCTCCACGGCGCTCGCCAGGCGCAGGTGCCGGGCGTCCTGCTCGATGCAGAAGTACGGCGTCTCGAACAGCTCCGGCAGCAGGATGATCTGTGCGCCGCGCCCGGCCGCCTCGCGCACCAGGGTCTCGGCGGCGGCGATGTTCGCCGCCGCGTCCCAGCCGCAGGACATCTGGATCGCCGCGACGCGCACCGGCCGGGGCGTCGCTGCGAGGTGTGCGGGTTGCTCAGCCATGCTGCGGCCCTCGCCCCATCAACTGACGCGTCGCGAGCGACTCGTGCACCTGCTCGGTGATGCGCATCGCGGTCTCGAGAGCCATCAGCCCGTCCTCCCCGCTCACCACCGGCGGCTTGCCGGTGCGGATCGACTCCAGGAACGCCTCGATTTCGGCCTTCAGCGCATCGCCCTGCTCGAGGCTCTGCTCCTCGATGCTCACCGGCAGCGCCCCGGCGGCCTCACCCGGCGCGCGCTTGCGGATCAGGGTGAGGATCTTCTGCTGCAGGTCGAGCGAGAGATAGGCATCGTCCTCGAACAGCCGCATCTTGCGCTCGGTCTTCAGGCTCACGCGGCTCGCGGTGGCATTGACGACGCAGCCGTTGGCGAAGCGGATACGCGCATTGGCGATGTCGATGGCCTCGGAGAACACCGGCGTCCCGATCGCATCGATGGTCACGACCGGCGCGCCCACGATGGTCTGCACCAGGTCGATGTCGTGGATCATCAGGTCGAGCACGACGTTCACGTCCGTGCCTCGCTCCTTGTACGGGGCGAGCCGGTGGCACTCGACGAAGCGCGGGGAGCGCAGGTACGGCTCGGCGGCGAGGATCGCCGAATTGAACCGCTCGAGGTGCCCGACCTGCAGCACCCGGCCGCACCGGTCCGCCAGGTCGATCAGTTCGCGCGCCTCACGCGGGGTCTCGGTGATCGGCTTCTCCACCAATACGTGCGCCCCGGCGAGCAGGAAATCGCGCGCGATCGCGAAATGCGCCGGGGTCGGGGTCACGACGCTCACCGCATCGACCTTCCCGAGCAGCTCGCGGTAATCGGCCAGCGGCCGCGTGCCGAGTTCTGCGGCCACCTGCTCACGGGCCTCCGCACGCGCATCGACCACCGCCTCGAGGCGGCAGCGGGGGGACTGGGCGTATTTCTGGGCATGGAAGCGGCCCAGATAGCCGACGCCGATGACGGCTGCTTTGATCTGCTCCATAGCTCACCATTATGACCTGCCGCGATGCGCCGCGGGCCGTCGATCACGCCCGCGGGGGCGCATTCGGGCCTCCCGGCCGCCCGGATCGGCTACACTGGCGATCTATGGTGAATTCGCGCACCGAACCCTCGGCGGCCCCGGCCGCCGGACCTGCGCGCCTGCGGCGCGACGCGGCGCTGCTCGGCGGCGCACTCGCGCTCGGCGTGCTGGTCATGCCGCTGCTGATCTGGCTGGCCGGACATGCCACGCTCGGCCCGTACACGCATGGCGACAGCGGCCCGGGCTACGGCCCGCTCACGCTGTACGCGGACTACTTCTCGGGGCTCGGCCACGGCTGGGTCCTCTACTGGGCGGTGGCGCTCGGACCGCTGCTGCTCCTGCTGGCCGTGCGGCTCTGGCTGACGCTCCTGCGGCGCCTGCCGCGCGCATGACCGACCTGCCGCGGCGCCGAGCCCCCTCGCCATCGATTTGCCCCGTGCCTGAACCCGTGCCCGAAGGACTGCAGCGAGCTCTCTCACGATGACCCAATCTCAGCGTTTTCGTCTCGGCTGGTTTAGCGCCATTGCGGCCGCGGCCGCCCTCGTCGGCTCCGCGGCGCTGCTGCTGCGCGCCCCGGCACGCGCCTCGATCCTGCCGCCCGGGGCGCTGGCACCGACGGCCAACCAGCGCGACATCGCGCGCAAGGTCGCCGGGATCCTGAACGAGTACCAATACAGCCATCCGGACGTCGATGCGCATTTCTCGCACCTGGTGTTCGACCGCTACCTGCACTTCCTCGACCCCGAGCATGACTACCTCCTCGCGAGCGACGTGCAGGGGTTCTCCACGGCCTACCGCAACGACTTCGCGACACTGATCGAGCACGGCAAGCTCTCCCCGGCGTTCCTCATCTTCCAGCGCTTCAAGCAGCGCAGCGAGGAGCATCTGAAATACGCCATCAGCCTGCTCGGGAAGGAACCGAGCTGGACCGGCAATGAGACCTACCAGTTCGACCGCAAGCACGCCCCCTGGCCGGCCGATACGGCGCAGATGAACGCGCTGTGGCGCAAGCGGGTCATGAACGAAGAGCTCTCGCTGCTGCTGGCGCACAAGACCTGGCCCGAGACCGCCACGCTGCTGCGCAAGCGCTATCAGGCCGAGCTGCATCGGATCACGCAGATCAGCGCCGAGGATGTGTTCGAGGACGTCATGAACGCGTACGCGCTCACGTACGACCCGCACACGAGCTACTTCTCGCCCATGAGCTCCGAGGAATACCGCATCGAGATGAGCCTGAACTATCAAGGCATCGGCGCCTCGCTGCAGATGGACGGCAATTACGTCACCGTGATCAACGTCATCCCGGGCGGACCGGCGGCGGTGGCCGGAACGCTCAAGCCGAAGGACCGCATCACCGGCGTCGGCGAAGGCAAGAGCGGTACGATCACCGATGTGGTCGGCTGGCGGCTGAGCGACGTCGTGCAGCTGATCCGCGGCAAGGCCGGCACGACGGTGCGGCTGCAGATCCTGCCGGCCGGCGAGCACCCGGGCGGCAAGGAGCAGGTGCTGAGCTTCGTGCGCAACAAGGTGACGCTCAAAGCCCAGGAGGCGCAGAGCAAGCTGCGCACCGTGACCCAGAACGGACACACCTACCGGATCGGCATCATCACCGTCCCGAGCTTCTATGAGGACGTGGCGGCGGAGGATGCCGGCGAGGCGAACTACCGCAGCACCACCCGCGACGTGCTGCGGCTGCTGCTGAAGCTCGAGCAGCAGCACATCAACGGTCTGGTGCTCGACCTGCGTGATGACGGGGGCGGCTACCTGCCCGAGGCACTGAAGCTGACGGGTCTGTTCATCCAGCACGGTCCGGTGGTGCAGCTGCGCGAGCGCAACGGACACATCGAAGTGCTCGATGACCCCGAGGACGCCCCGGTCTACAACGGACCGCTCGCGGTGCTGGTCAACCGCTACAGCGCCTCGGCCTCGGAGATCTTCGCCGGCGCCATCCAGGACTATCACCGCGGCGTGATCATCGGCCAGAACACCTTCGGCAAGGGCACGGTGCAGAACCTGATCCCGCTCGATCGCTGGAGCAGCCAGCCGGTCGACGGGCAGCTCACCGTGACCATCGGTAAGTTCTACCGCGTGACCGGTCAGAGCACCCAGCATCGCGGGGTGATCCCGAACATCGTGCTGCCCTCGCCGATCGATCCGAAGCTGGTCGGGGAGAGTGCCCTGCCGCGCTCGCTGCCCTGGGACACCATCGGGGCGGTGCCGTTCCCGGTGGCCACCGGCACGGCCGCCGTGCCCTCGATCCGCACCCTGCAGCAGGATGAGCTCACGCGCCAGCAGCACGATCCGAACTTCCAGTGGCTGGTCGGTGACATTCACCTGATCGAGGCGATACGCGCCCAGAAATCGGTGTCGCTGAACCTGGCGGACCGCCAGGCCGCGCGGCGCAAGCGCGATGCGGAGCTGCTCGCGCTCGACAACCGCCGGCGCGCCGCGCTCGGCTTGAAGCCGCTCGCGCACTCGCGGCAGATCGGCGGCAAGGACGACAAGATTCCGGACGTGATCCTCGATCAGGCCGAGGCCGTCATGGCCGACATGATCCGCCTGGATGCGCAGCGCTCGACCCCACAGGTCGCCCGCGGCCGCTGAGATACACCTTGAGGAGCGGGCGGCCGGGCCGCCCGCTCAGCCCAGCAGGACGCTGTGGATGTTCCAGGTGTCCTCGGCGAGCACGTTCGGGATTCCTTCCGGGGCGGCGGCCGAGGGGTGCTCGGCGCTGTCGCTGAAGGACTCGGCCATGGGCACCGTATCCTCCTCGGCGCGATACTGCGCCGCCCGGCGCAGGTGCACGAGGCGGGCACGAATCTCCCGCCCGAATCGGGTGCGCGCCCCGAGCAGCGTCTCGGCGCGCTGGATCTGATGCATCAACGCCAGGCACTCGGCGCGAGTGCCATATTCGTCGATGACTTCCCGGTGCTGAGTGGCTTCACGGGCCCGCATCACGAGCAGTGGCAGCGCGGTCAGGCTTGCGCACATCACCTCGGCGTACGCGATCACCGTCAGATTGATCAGCCGGCGCGCCTGCAGCGACAGCCCGGGGAACTCCGGCGCCTGTTCGGCAGCGAGCTCCGCGGCGCTCTGGCAGGCGCTGGCGAAGGATGCCTCCGCGGCCGCCGCCTCGGCCCGCGCCCGCGCCAGGATCTGCTCGAGCGCGCGGCGCTTGAAGAAGTGCCAGAACCGGCGTAGCGCGGCCCGCTCGCGCGCGAGCGTCGCGACACGCTCGTTCGCCTGCGCGCACAGCTCGCGCACCACGTGCAGGTGCTGCTCGGCACTCTGACGCCGGGCGAACTGGCGGCGGTTATGCTCGGCCAGATGCGCCCGCCGCTCCCGCTCCTCCTGCTGCGCCGAGAGCTCGCCGACGAAGCGCTCGAGCTGATCGTGCCCGCTCTTCCACAGCCGGCGCAGCTGGTAGAAGACGAGCGCGGGGTAGGCCGTTTCGTCGACCCCGAGGCGCTGCTCGAGCGTCGCGAGGGTCTCGCGCACTCGCCGGGTCACCCCTTCCTGCTGCTTGATGCGGTCCTTGAGGCGCTCGACCTCTTCCTTCAGATCCCCGAACGCCTTCTTCAGCTCCGCCCGGTTGCGAAACAGCGCCAACACCCGATGGTCCTCGGGCGCCGCCTGAGCGCGCTGCAAGGGAAGTTTCAGAAACCCAAGCTGTCGAAATGCCTTCATGACCGGTGCGGCGGACGCCGCGAGAGGTCACACGGCGGTCCCCGCGAAGCGATGCCCGCGCTCCGCGCAATACTCCAACCACTTATTTAACATCATGTTGCGCACCCAGCGCTGACGGAGTTCACGCTCCGCGCAGGCGAGAACCTTAGCCGCAGGCTCGGCCGGACGATCGGCGCGCGGCTCGGCCTCGACCAGGCGGGCATCGTGGTACACGCGCAGGCGCAGATCCGGGCAATGGGTCAGACCGAGCGCCTCGGGCAGCTCGTAGGTCAGATCGAAGATGCTGGTATAGGCGCACTGCTCGATCACCGTGAGCAGCAGGTCACAGTCCCCCTCGATCCGCGAGCGGTACGTGCCGCGCAGCGCGCGCAGGTCGCCGGCGAGCCAGCCGAGCCGGATGTAGTTGCTCTCGTACAGGCTCATCAATGCCACGAAGCTGCGCGGGCGGGCACGCCAGGAGACCGGTGAGAGCGCATCGTTGAGCATCTCCCCGACTATAGCGGAGGAACGGGCCAGTGCAAGCCGCTTCGCCCCCGCGTGCGCGCGCGTTCACGCCGGTGCAATAATCATGCGCGAGCAGTTCCGCTAGGCGCGATTGCGCCGCTCGATGCCCGTGGTGTTGAGAATGCGGCTGGCGATCTCCTCGATCGAGCACTCGGTGGTGTCGAGCGAGGGAATGCCGTGGCGCGCAATCAACGCCTCGACCGCACTCAGCTCGAAGCGCACCTGCTGCGCCGAGGCGTAGCGGCTGTTCGGCCGGCGTTCGTGGCGGATCTGCTGCAGCCGCTCCGGCTTGATGGTGAGCGCGAACAGCTTGCTGCGAAACGGCTCGAGCCTCGGCGGCAGGTGACCTGACTCCAGGTCCTCCTCCGTGAGCGGATAGTTGGCCGCGAAGACCCCGTACTGCAGCGCCAGATACAGACAGGTCGGGGTCTTACCGCAGCGCGACACGCCGATCAGCACGAGGTCGGCATGTTCATAATCCCCGCCGACTCCGTCGTCATTGGCCAACGCGAAGTTGGTCGCATTGATGCGCACCGAGTACATGGCCGGATCGGCAATGCCGTGCGCGCGGCCCGTGCGGTGCGTCGAGCGGGTATCGAGTTCCTCCTCGAGCGGCCCGACGAAGGCAGCGAAGAAATCCAGGCACAGTCCGTTCGAACGGCGCACCACTTCGCGCAGATCATCCTGCACCAGCGTGCTGAAGACGATCGGCCGCAGACCGTCCTCGAGGGCTGTCCGGTCGATGCGACGCACCGCCTCTTCGGCCTTGTCAAGGGTCGACACAAATGGCAAAGTCACCGCGCGAAATTCGAGACCCTCGAACTGGGTCATGAGGCTGTGACCCAGCGTCTCAGCGGTCACGCCCGTCTGGTCTGAGACGAAGAAAACGGTTCGTCGGCCCACGGCGCGAGCCTCGGTTGCAGTCAGTGGGCGGGCAGTTTTCCACCGCGCGCAGCGCGGAGCAAGCGGCAGGCGGGGGTTTCTTTTGGACGCATACGTCATTCCCTTCGAGCAGGTTGGGCAGCACGACATCGAAACCGTGGGCGGCAAGAACGCCTCGCTCGGGGAGATGATCGGGGCACTGACGCGCCTCGGCGTCCACGTGCCGGGCGGCTTTGCCACCACCGCGTTCGCCTACCGGGAATTTCTCAAGCAGGATCAGCTCGATGTGCGCATCCGCGCCGAGCTCGCCGCGCTCGACGTGAACGACGTGGAACGGCTCGCGGCCTGCGGCGCGCGCATCCGCCAGTGGATCCTCGCCACGCCCTTCCCGCCGGCGCTCGAGCAGGCCGTGCGCGCGGGCCTGCGTCAGATGAGCGGCGGGGAGGAGATCGCCGTCGCAGTGCGTTCTTCAGCGACCGCGGAGGATCTGCCCGAGGCCTCCTTCGCCGGCCAGCAGGAGACATTTCTCAATGTGTGCGGCGAAACCCAGGTGCTGGCCGCGATGCATCAGGTGTTCGCGTCGCTGTTCAACGACCGCGCCATTGCCTATCGCGTGCATCAGGGCTTCGATCACGGCGCGGTAGCGTTATCAGCCGGCGTGCAGCACATGGTGCGCAGCGATCTCGGGGCGAGCGGCGTGATGTTCACGCTCGACACCGACTCCGGCTTTCGCGACGTCGTATTCATCACCGCCGCGTACGGCCTCGGTGAAACCGTGGTGCAGGGCGCGGTGAACCCCGATGAGTTCTACGTGTACAAGCCGGCGCTGCGCGCCGGTCGGGAAGCGATCGTGCGGCGCAACCTCGGCGCCAAGGCGATCAAGATGGTCTATGCGCCGGTGGGCTCCACCGAGCGCGTCTGCACCGTGGACGTTGCGCCCGCGGAGCGCGCGCGCTTCTCGCTCACCGAGGCCGACATCCTCGCCCTCGCCCGCCAGGCGCTGCTGATCGAGACGCACTACGGCAAGCCGATGGACATCGAGTGGGGCAAGGATGGCGCCACGGGCGAGCTGTACATCCTGCAGGCCCGGCCCGAGACGGTCCAGAGCCGCGCCGGACGTACCCTGCAGCGCTACACGCTGAAGGCAGCGCGTACGACCGTGTTGGCGAGCGGGCGCAGCATCGGCCAGCGCATCGGCGCCGGACCCGCGCGCATCATCCGCGACGTCAGCGAGATGGCCCGAGTGCAGAGCGGGGACGTGCTGGTCGCCGACATGACCGATCCGGATTGGGAGCCGGTCATGAAGCGCGCCGCGGCCATCGTCACCAACCGCGGCGGACGGACCTGTCACGCCGCCATCATTGCGCGCGAGCTCGGCATTCCGGCGGTGGTCGGCTGTGGCGATGCGACGCAGCGCATCGCCGAGGGCCAGGAGGTGACGGTCTCGTGCGCCGAGGGCGACACCGGTTACGTCTATCAGGGGCTGCTCGAGTTCGAGCAGCGCCAGATCGAGCTCGACGCGCTGCCGCCGCTGCCGGTGAAGATCATGATGAACGTCGGCAACCCGGACCGGGCGTTCAGCTTCGCCGGCACTCCGAACCGCGGCGTGGGCCTGGCGCGCCTGGAGTTCATCATCAACCGCATGATCGGGGTGCATCCGCGCGCGCTGCTCGAGTTTGAACAGCTCGATGCGGCGCTGAAGGAACAGGTGCGCGCGCAGATGGCCGGCTACGACGATCCGGTCGGCTTCTACGTCACGAAGCTCACCGAGGGCATTGCGCAGATCGCCGCGGCCTTCGCCCCGGAGCCGGTGATCGTGCGCCTCTCGGACTTCAAATCGAACGAGTACGCCAATCTCATCGGCGGCCGCCGCTACGAGCCGCACGAGGAGAACCCGATGCTGGGCTTTCGCGGCGCGGCGCGCTACGTCGATGAGCGCTTCCGGCCGTGCTTCGAGCTCGAGTGCCGCGCCATCAAGCGCGTGCGCGAGGCGATGGGCCTCACCAACGTGCAGGTCATGGTGCCCTTCGTGCGCAGCGTCGAAGAAGGGCGGCGGGTGACCGAACTGCTCGCGGCGAACGGTCTGAAACGCGGCGAGGGCGGCCTGAAGGTCGTGATGATGTGCGAACTGCCGACCAACGCACTGCTGGCCGAGCAGTACCTCGAGCACTTCGACGGGATGTCGATCGGGTCGAACGACCTGACGCAGCTGACGCTCGGGCTCGATCGCGACTCGGCGATCGTCGCGCGCCAGTTCGATGAGCGCGACGCGGCGGTGCGCCGCCTGATCGGCATGGCGATCAGCGCCTGCCGCGCACAGGGCAAGTACATCGGGATCTGCGGTCAGGGCCCCTCGGACCACCCTGACCTCGCCCGCTGGCTGCTCGAGCAGGGCATCGAGAGCCTCTCGCTCAACCCCGACACGGTGGTCGAGACCTGGCTGTTCCTCGCCGGGGAGCGCCGCGGCTGAACGAGCGGCGGCGTGCGCCTCAGAGCGGCTCGCCGCCGAAGGCCGGCCGGAACAGCTTGGCGCGGTAATGCGCCAGCTCCCGGATCGACTCGCGGATGTCGGCGAGCGCGAGGTGCGCGTCCTGCTTGGTCAGACCTTCCAGCGCACTCGGCGCCCAGCGGCGCGCCAGCTCCTTCAGGGTGCTGACGTCGAGGTTGCGGTAGTGGAAGTAGCGCTCGAGCTGCGGCATCAGCCGCGCCAGGAACCGGCGGTCCTGGCAGATGCTGTTGCCGCACATGGGTGAGACGCCCGGCGGCACCAGCGGCATCAGGAACGACAGCGTGCGCGCCTCGGCCTCGGCGGTCCCGACCCGGCTGGCGCGCACCCGCGCGAGCAGTCCGGAGCTGCCGTGCTGGCGCTGGTTCCACTCGTCCATCGCGCCGAGCACCGACTCGTCCTGGTGGATGGCGACCACCGGCCCCTCGGCGAGTACGTTGAGCGACTTGTCCGTGACGATCGTGGCGATCTCGATGATCGCATCGCGTTCGGGCACCAGGCCCGTCATCTCGAGATCGATCCAGATCAGGTGTTCATTACTCGGCATGTTCGGCTCGTACTGGGGGATAATCGGCGTCCGATGAGTGTAGCAACCTTCGAAGCACGCGTGATCGGCGCGTTCGGACGGCAGGTGCGGGTGCGCACCAGCGATGGGACGGAGTACCCGGCACGGCCACTGGGACGCGCACTCGGCATCGTCTGCGGCGATGAGGTGCGCTGCCGGCACGATGAGCGTCACGGCGAGGTCCACGTGCTCGAAGTGCTGCCGCGGCGCACGGCGCTGTATCGGACCAATGCGCGCGGCCGTGCCGAGGCGGTCCTCGCCAATCTCACCCGATTGCTGGTGGTGATCGCCCCGCTGCCCGAGCCGGACCTGTTCGTCGCCGATCGGTACCTGGCGGCGGCCGCTTCGGCCGGCATCGAGCCGATCCTCATCGTGAACAAGGCTGACCTCGGCCTCGATGCGGCGCTCGGCGCGGCGCTCGAGGGCTACCGGCAGGCGGACACCCCGTCCATCGAGGTCTCGGCGGTCACCGGTGTCGGGGAGGCCGAATTGCTCGCAGCCTGCCGCGGCCGCACCGCCGCCCTGGTCGGGCAGTCCGGGGTCGGCAAATCCTCCCTCGCCGCGCGGCTCGCCCCCGAGGAGCGCATCGAAGTCGGCGCGCTGGCGCGGGCCGCCGAGGGGCGCCACACCACCACCGCCTCGCGGCTGTTCATATTGCCCGGCGGCGGTGAGCTCATCGATGCACCCGGGGTGCGCGATTTCGCCCCGGCGATCGAGTGCCTCGAGCCCCGCACGCTCGGCTTTGCCGAGCTCGCCCGGCTCGCCGGCGGATGCCGCTTTCTCGATTGCCAGCACCTGCGCGAACCGGACTGCGAGGTGCGCGCCGCCGTCGAGCAGGGCCAGATGGATCCGCGCCGTTACGAGAGCTATCGGCGGTTGCGCCGGCTGCAACAGACCCTGGGCACGGCCGAGGAGCGAGCGCGCCGCCGCGACGGCTGAGCGCTCAGACGCTCTGCCGGCCGCTCAGCGCGCGAGCGAGGGTCCCGCCGTCGACATACTCGATTTCCCCGCCGATCGGCACCCCGTGGGCGATGCGGCTCGCACTCAGGCCGCGCCGCAGGGCCAGCTCGGCGATGAAATGCGCCGTCGCCTCCCCCTCCACCGTGGGATTGGTGGCCAGGATCAGCTCGCGTACCGAGCCCTCATCGAGAATTGCCTCGAGCTCGCGCACGCCGAGCTGCTCCGGACCGATGCCATCGAGCGGCGAGAGGTGGCCCATCAGCACGAAATAGCGCCCGCGGAAGCTCGCGGACTGCTCGATCGCAACCACGTCGGCCGCCGACTCCACCACGCACAGCAGCGCCGCCTCGCGCTGCGGCGCGGCGCAGATCGTGCACAGGTCCTCTTCGGCGAACATGCGGCAGCGCTGGCAGCGGTGCACCGTGGCGAGCGCCGCCTCGAGTGACTGCGCCAGGCGCTGCGCACCGGAGCGCCCTTCCTGCAGCAGATGAAACGCCATGCGCTGGGCGCTCTTCGGACCGACGCCCGGCAAGGTGCGCAGCGCTTCGATCAGCTCGGCGAGTCGCGGCGGATGCTTCACGGCGGGATCAGAACGGCAGTTTCATTCCCGGCGGCAGCTGCAGTCCGGCAGTGACCGAGGACATCTTCTCCTGCACGCGCGCCTCGACCTTGTGCACCGCGTCGTTGATCGCGGCGGCGACCAGATCCTCGAGCATCTCCCGATCCTCGCCGATCACTGCCGGCTCGATTGCCACGGCGCGCACTTCGTGCTTGCCGGTCATCGTCACCTTGACCATGCCGCCACCGGCCTCGCCGATGATTTCCAGGTTGGCGATTTCGTCCTGCACCTTCTGCATGTTGGCCTGCATGGCCTGCGCCTGGCGCATCAGCTGATTGATATTGCCTCGCATGAGGTCGCTCCTCGATCGGTTGAGTGGAACCGGCAACCGCGCCGGCTCATTTCAGGGGACGAACGGTCTCGGGGAGCACTTCGGCGCCGAAGCGCTCGCGAAAGCCCTGTACCCCGGGATCGGACTCGAAGGACTGGCGGGCCGCATCGACCTGCTCGCGTGCAGCGCGCTGGTTCGCCTCGGCGGGCGTCTCGCGGCGCTCGCTCACTGCGACGAACTCCAGCCGGACCGTCGCGCCGAAATGCCGCGAGAGCGCCTGGGCGAGCTTCTCCTCGAGCGAGGGGGTCCGCAGCGAGCGGCTGCGCGGGTCGAGCGCGAGTTTCACCCGGGCACCCTCACGCCCGACGAGTACGCAATGATGGGCGAGCTGGCGGGCCGCACCCTGCAGATCGAGTTGGGCGAGCAGCGCCGCCCACTCCCCGCTCGGGGCCGCCGGTGCTGGCGCCGCCGGCGCCGAAGGTGCCGCAGCGCGCTCGGCGCGCGAGGGCGCGGTCCCCGGTGCTGCGCCAGCGAGCGGAGCGGCGGCCGCGGCCGGGCCGCCCTGCGGCCGGAACGCGATCATGCGCAGCAGCGTCATCTCGAAGCCGGTGCGCGGATCGGGCGCGAGCGGCAGGTCGCGCCGCCCGAGGATGGCGGTCTGATAATAGAGCTGCACGTCCTCGGCGCCGAGCGCCCCGGCGAGCCGCTCGAGCAGCTCGTGCGCATACAGCTCATCGCCCTCGTAATCACGCACCACCTGCTTCAGCGCGACGCGGGTCAGCAGCGAGGCGAGCTCATCGAGCAACTGGGTGTAATCGGGCGCCCACTGCTCGATCGAGCGGGCGAAGCGCAGCAGCTCGCCCGCATCGGCAGCCGCGAGCCGCTCGGCGAGCTGCACCACGTGATCGCGGGCCACGGTGCCGAGCATGGCGCGCGCCTCGCTCTCCCCGGCGCGCCCGCCGCCGAAGGCGATCAGCTGATCGAGCAGCGAGAGACCGTCACGCATGCTGCCGTCGGCCGCCTGCGCCACCAGCGCGAGTCCGGCCGGCTCGAACTCGATCTGCTCGCGCTCGAGCACCGCGCGCAGGTGCGCGGCGATCTGCGCCGTCGGAATACGCTTGAGATTGAACTGCAGGCAGCGCGAGAGCACCGTCACCGGCAGCTTCTGCGGATCGGTGGTGGCGAGCAGGAACTTCACGTGCGGCGGCGGCTCCTCGAGCGTCTTCAGCAGCGCGTTGAAGGAGTGCGTCGAGAGCATGTGCACCTCGTCGATGAGGTACACCTTGTACCGCCCGCGCGTCGGCGCGAACTGCACGTTGTCGAGGATCTCGCGCGTGTCGTCGACCTTGGTTCGCGAGGCGGCATCGACTTCGATCAGGTCGACGAACCGGCCGGCATCGATCTCCCGGCAGCTGGCGCACTCCCCGCAGGGCGTGGCACTCACGCCGCGATCGCAGTTCAGGCACTTGGCCAGAATGCGCGCGATCGTCGTCTTGCCCACCCCGCGCGTGCCCGTGAACAGGAACGCGTGGTGCACGCGCCCGCTCGTGAGGGCGTTGACGAGCGCCTGGCGCACGTGATCCTGCCCCACGAGTTCACTGAACGTCTTGGGGCGCCATTTGCGCGCCAGCGCGGTGTAGGTCTCGGTCATGGATCCCCAACCGGAATGGGAGGCGGCCCGCACCAGCGGGTGCTCCGGCACCCGACATCGCCGCTGCCGCTGCTGCCTTCCGGCCCTGACGGGGTTCACGACTGGTCGTCGCGGAGTAGCCGATGCGGGCCACCACAGCCAAATGTACTCATGCCCGCGCCTGCGGGCTCACCCGCCCCCAGGCTCGCGCCCACTGCGGGACGGCGCCCAGGAAATCGCCGGGAGAGAACCATCATAGCAGTTCGGCACGCCGCCGTGCGGGACACCGAGTGCGCCGCAGGGGCGGCGGGTCACGGTCTTGACTCTGGACCTTGCTCCAGGGCGTAGACTGAACTAAGATCCATTCCCGGGAGCGACCATGGAGACCCTCGGCATTGGCGCCCTCGCCCAGCGCGCGGGCGTGCGCATCGACACCGTGCGCTACTACGAACGCAGCGGTCTGCTCGCCCCCAAGACGCGCCTGCAGTCCGGTTATCGCCGCTACGGCGCCGCCGAGCTCGCCCGTCTGCGCTTCATCCGCCGCGCCCAGACGCTCGGGTTTTCCCTGAAGGAGATCCGCGATCTGCTCGCGCTCTCCAAGGGCCGGGACGTGGCGCGCGTGAAGCGCGCCGCGCAGGGCAAGCTCGCCGACGTCGAGCAGCGCATCGCCGCGCTGCAGCGTGTGCGCGACGGTCTGGCAACGCTCATCGAAGCCTGCCCGGGCCACGGCGATCCGACCGATTGCCCGATCCTCAAGGCCCTCGGCGGGGACGGTCTGGACGGGCTCGCCGCATCGCCTCTGCCCGGCGGGCACGCCGGCACCGCCTGAGCCGCACGCCCCGGGGTCAGGACACCCCGAGCAGGCCGCGGACCAGGAACAGCACACCGAGGCCGAGAAACAGCAGGCTCGCGGTGATGCGGATCGCGCGCAGCGGCAACCGCAGCGCGAGCAGCTTGCCGATGAAGATCACCGGGGCACAGGCGAGCACCATCCCGACCGTGCTGCCGGCCACCACGCCGGCGAAGTTCCGGTAGGCGGCCCCGAGCACCGCCGTGGCGATCTGCGTCTTGTCGCCGAGTTCCGCCACCGTGAAGGTCAACAGCGTGGTCCAGAACAGCCCACCACGCGCCGCGGCCTCCTCCTGATCGTCCGCACGTTCCGGCTTCAGCTCCCAGGCGGCCATGGCGATGAGGCTCACGCCGACGATGAGATTGACCAGCCGGGGGCTCAGGGCGTGGCCGAGCCGCTCGCCGATGAACGCCGCGAGGGCTGCGCTCACGACCGTTCCGCAGATCATCCCGGCGAGAATCGGCCACGGCCGCCGGTGCCGCACGGCGAGCATCAGCAGCAGCAGCTGGGTCCGATCGCCGATTTCGGCGATCGCAACGGTCGAGAGGCTGGCGAGAAACGCTTCCATCTAGCGCACTGCCGCACGCGCGATGAGGTCAGGGGCGCGCGATTCGCGGCCGGCGCCGCTGCGACGTTGCATCAGACGACGATCAGCGTGACGTCGATGTTGCCCCGGGTCGCGTTCGAGTAGGGACACACCTTGTGCGCCTCGCTCACCAGGCGCTCGGCGGTCTCGCGCGCCACGCCCGGCAGCGACACCTTCAGTTCCACGTTGATGCCGAATCCGGCCGGAATCTGCCCGATGCCCACCGACGACTCGATCGAGGTGTCGGCCGGCACCGCGACCTTGTCGCGTCCGGCGACGAATTTGATCGCCCCGATGAAGCAGGCGGCGTAGCCGGCGGCGAACATCTGCTCCGGGTTGGTGCCCTCACCGCCCGGCCCCCCGAGCTCCTTGGGCACTGCCAGTTTCACCTTCAGGCGCCCATCGTCGGTCGCGGCGCTGCCGTCGCGCCCTCCGGTGGCCTTGGCATGTGCGGTGTACAGCGGGGTGATCGAGGTCATTGCGCCCTCCGGTGTTGCAGAAAAAGTCTGCGCGCCGGCGCTTCGCGCCGCACGCTCTTGGACCAGAGTATATTGTAGACTTCCGCCGGCACGCGACCCGCAACCCGACGCAGGATGCCAGAGAATGCCGATGCGCCTGCCCACCGATCGACCGACCCGACGCACGAGCACTGAACGACGCGGCGGGCGTCTGAACGGTGCCGTCTGCAGCGCAGGACCCCCATGAACGTCTGGAGCCGCCTTCGCAGGTTGGGTCGGCGCTGGCTCATCACCTTCAGCGTCATCGCGTTGGCGCTGCTCGGTTATCTGTGGGCCGGTTACGCGCTCGCGCCGCGCCTGATCCGCAGCGAAGCGCTGCGCTGGGCGCACCAGCATTCGGGGGTCACGCTCTCCCTCGGGGCGATCCGCGTCGACCCGGTCCACGTGACCGTTTCGATCCACCACCTGCGCCTCGAGGCACAGGGGCGGCCGATCGCGGCGGTGCGCCGGTTGTTCATCGGCTTCAAACCGCTGGCGCTGCTCACCGGCACCTATCACATCGGCACGTTGGAACTGGACGCGCCGCGCCTCGACGTGCTCATCGGCGCCGACGGCAAGAGCAACCTGGCGGCGCTCGCCTCGAAGGCGCCCCCCGGCCCGAGCGCACCGCCGCCGCAGATACGCATCGATGACCTGCGCGTCGTGCAGGGTGCGCTGCGCTTCAGCGACCACAAACTCTCCCCGACGGCGCGCGAGTCGCTCACGCCGATCACCTTCCGCCTGGTGAATTTCCGCTCCTGGGCGGGCGGCCACGGACAGTTTGCACTCAACGCCGACAGCAGCGATGGCACGCACATCGCGTGGTGGGGCGAGGTGTCGATGAGTCCGCTCGCCGTACGCGGCGGGGTGTCCGTCGACAACGAGCCATTGACGGGACTGACCCGTTTCGTCCCGGCGCACCTGCCCGTGACAGCGCGCGCCGGCGCACTGGACCTCAACACGCGCTACACGGTGGGCGAAGGACCACACGGCTTGGCACTCGCGCTGTCGAGTCTGGTCATGACCGTGCGGGCGCTCGCACTCGACGGCGGTACGGTGCTGCACGGCATCGTGCAGGCCCACTCCATCCACCTCACGGGCGGCGCGCTGAAGCTCGCCGTCGGCGCGGCGCCCGAGGGGCGCCTGGGCACGCTCGTCCTCCGCGGCGTACACCTCGCGGGCACCGGTGCGGCCCGCGGGCAGCTCGCGAGCCTCGATGAGTGCTCCCTCGAGCATCTGCGGCTGCAGTGGCCGAAGCGCCGAATTGCGATCGGCGCGCTCGCGCTGCGCGGCCTGCGGCTGCCGATTGAGCGCGAACGTGATGGACACCTGGCGCTGCTCAGTCTCCTGCCCGCACATCCGGCGACGCGCGCAGCCGCGCCCGTCGCACCCTCTGCGACCCGCAGCGCGCGGCCCACGGCGCCGCCCTGGAGCGTGGCGCTCGCGCAGCTCACCGTGAGCAACGCCGCGCTGCCGATCCGCGACCTGTCAGTCACGCCGGTGGCGCACTTCGAAGTGCGGCTGTATTCCCTCACCGCCCGGACGCTCGGCACCGACCTCAATACGGCCGTGCCGTTCTCACTGCGGGCCGGCATCGCCGCGAGGGCGTATCTGGCGCTCGACGGACGCGTCATCCCGGGCCGGCGCAGCGCCGCACTGTGGGTCTCGCTGACTCGCCTGCCGCTCGTGCCCTTCGTGCCCTACCTGCCGCTCGCACACACCGCCGAAGTCCATTCCGGCTCGCTCGGCATGCACGGTTTCGCCGAACTCAGCGGCGGGCGCCTCGTGCACCTGCGCGGCGGCGCCGAGCTCACCGACCTGCAGCTGCTCGCGCGCGCCAGCGGCATCGGATTATTCGGCTGGCGGCAGCTGAGCGTGAACGGTATCGACTACCGGCCCGCGCGGCTCGTCATTGGCGCAGCCCGACTCGATGCGCCGGTGGGGCGCATCGTCATCCTGCCGAACCGCACGTTGAATCTCGCCGCACTGTTCCCGCCGGCGAAGACCGGCGCGGCGCCGAAGCGGCCCGCGCCGCCGCCGGCACACCCTGCGACGCACCCGGCGCTCGCCGTGCTGCTGCGACAACTGCAGATCGTCAACGGCTCGATCCGCTTCGCCGATGAATCGATCGAGCCGCACTTCCACGCGCCCATCAACGATCTGCACGGCACCATAGCCAACGTCTCGACCGCGCACGACGCCATCGCCCGGGTTGCACTGGCCGGCCAGGTGATCAACCGCTACTCGCCGGTGAGCATCCGCGGCGCGTTCAATCCGTACGGACTCGGCCGTGACACTGACATCCGAGCGGGCTTCGAGAACATCCAGCTGCCGATTTTCGATCCGTACTCGGACCGGTATGCCGGCTACGCGATCGCCAAGGGCATTCTCAGTGCGCATTTCCGCTACCGCATCGACAACCGCCGGCTCGACGCCGACCACCGCATCGTGGTCGAGCAACTGCAGTGGGGCGGGGCGAGCGCGGGCCACGCGCGGATCGGTTGGCCGATCCGCCTCGCCACCGCGCTGCTGAAGGACCGCAACGGGGTGATCCGCATCCACCTGCCGGTCACCGGCTCGCTGAATAATCCGGACTTCCACATCGCCTCGATCGTCTGGACGATGCTCTGGCATCTGCTCGAGAAGGCCGCCCTCGCGCCGTTCGACCTGATCGGCAAGCTGTTCGCCGGCGCCGCGCAGGCGCAGTACATCGCGTTCCGCCCCGGCGCGGCGGCGCTGCCGCGCGGAGCCGGCCCGAGCCTCGCGGCGCTCTCACGGGCACTCGCGGCGCGTCCGGCGCTGCGCGTGGACATTCCGGCCGGTCCGGCCAGCGCCGAGGATGCCCGCGCCCTGGAGAACCGGCAGATCGAAGTGCTCGCCCTGACACGCCTGCACCGCGCCCCGCCCGGCGGCTTCGCGGCCCTGCCGGTGCGCGAACAGCGCGGGGCGCTCGCCGCACTGTTCCGTGCCCGCCTCCACCGATCGCCGGTGTATCCAGTGCCTGCGGTTCGGCCTACGGCGGCACCCGCCGCGAAGAGCTCTGACGCGACCCAAC
>JAJZSQ010000137.1 GCA_021849615.1 Pseudomonadota bacterium | reverse complement strand
CCATGTGCGGCGCAAATATCTTGTATCCAGAGCAGACCAGGTAATCACAACCCAGCGCCTGAACATCGATCGGACCGTGCGGTCCGTAGTGCACGGCATCGATGAACACCTCGGCACTGACGGAGTGGGCGATCTGCGACACGCCGCTCACGTCCACGATGCTACCGAGCGCGTTTGAGGCCAGCGTGCAGGCAACGGGTCGGGTGTTCGCACTCACCAGCTGATCGAGATCCTCCAGATGCAGCCGTCCGTCCGAGCGCGCGTTCCACCATCTAATGCGCGCTCCCATGCTCTGCAGGGCGCACCACGTGGCAATGTTCGCCTCGTGATCCAGGTCAGTCACAATGATCTCTTCGCGACCCTGCAACGTCTGTCCGACGGCCAGACTGATCGTGCGGATGAACGAGGTGGCGTTCATCCCGAAGGCGATCTCCTCGGGACGCCAGGCATTGACGAAGGCGGCCACACGCGCGCGTGCGCGCGCGATCATCTCATCGACGGCCACACTCTGCGCGTATCGGCCGCCGCGCTGAACGTTGTGCTCGAGAAGATGAATATTGACGGCATCGAACACGCCCTGTGGAATCTGCGCGCCCGCGGCGTAATCGAAATAGATGAACCGCCCGGCATGACGCAGGGTCGGAAACGCGCTGCGCTGCGCAAGGACGGGGAATGCCCGGTCACGACCGGCGTGAGTCGTCATATGTCTGTTCCAGTTCGGTTGCGCCGTGCGCCCTTGAGCGTCAGGACGCATCTTATACGTCGACCTGTCCGCCGCGAACCGGAAATTTGGGCCGTATGCCCTAGCGTGACGGTCGTCTGCCCTTACGCACTCGTCGGCGCGAATTCATCGCGCAAGCGCTCCAGCTCGGCAACGAATCGATCAATATCCGCTTCGGTGTTGTAGAAGTGACAGGTCGCCCGAATATTTTTGTCGCGGAAGGAGGTCACGATATCAGCGGCCGTGAGACGTTCAAAGAGCTCCGCGGTGTTGCGTGCCGGTACAGCCACCATAGGACCGCGCCGTGCATCATCGCATGGCGTTACTGCCGGCCAGCCGATGTCGGCGAGACGACGCAAGCAATAACCCGTGAGCGCCCGCACTCGCGCCTCAATCTGAGCCGGATCGGCCTCCAGGACGATCTTCAGACCGGCCTCGGCGGCGTAGCAATTCACTACAGCGGGTGTTCCCGCCTCGAAGCGGCGCGCACTCTCCGAGGGATTATTGGCGAAGATATCCATCGCGGCGATGTTCTGTTGCGCAAACCATCCGCTTTGGGTCGGCACTAGCTCACGAACCCACCGGTCTTGCACATACAGAAAGCCGATCCCGGCAGTTCCCAGGAGATACTTGAGCATACCGCCGACGATGAAATCGACTCCCAGCGCCCGAGCATCGACCCGAAGGGCGCCGATGGCCTGGTAGGTATCGAGTAGCACCCGTGCGCCGCGAGCATGTGCGATCTTCACGATGCCGGGAATATCGAGCCGCGCGCCGTTGCGGAAGCAGACGTGCGTCACCGCCACCAATTGCGTATTCTCATCGATCGCCCGCTCGAAATGTTCGAGCGGAATGTAGCCGTCCGCAGCCCGCGGCACATGAACTACCCGGGCACCGCGGCGTTCCTGGGCGTGCCAAATCTGCGCATTGGTCGGGAATTCGAAATCACTGACCACAACCTTGTTGCGCGGACCGCTGAAATCGAACGCGCTGGCGAGCGCATTGATGCCCGCGGAAGCGGACGCCGTTATCGCAATTTCGTCGGAGGTCACGCCGAGCAACTGCGCCACCAGGGCGCGGACCGACTCGTTCTTCGTGATCCACACGTCCCAGTTGGCACCCACGGCGAGCCGGTCGTCCATGTAATTGTTGATCGCGTCGCGCACCGTGTCGGCAAGCGCACAGTATGACCCGCTGTTCAGATAAGTCTTGCGCTCCAGAACAGGGAACCGGCGCCGCAATGCTTCGAAATCCGTCGTCACCTTGCCACCTCGACTGAATTGCCCGATCCGCTCACACCGATTCACTGCGCGGCGCGAGACTCGTAGTGAACGCAATGAGCTCACGCCCGTGCCGCCTTCGCATTGCGCGCCCCATGCCGCATGCGCCAGAGAAAATAGGCGCTCGAGATCAGGATCACCCACGGAACCCCGTACACCCAGGACAGATTCAGGCTGGGCGTAAATCCCATCGTGACCAGAATCGCCGCAAGCATCGAGAGCCCAGCGTACTGCATCCAGGGGAAAAGCGGCATCCGCATTCGATGGCGTGGAATTGCACTACGCCGACGCCTATACGATGGCATCGTTCCTCTCCCCACTCAACACGCGCACCGACGGCTACGGCGGCAGCGCCGAGGATCGGCTGCGGCTGCCGCTCGAGGTGTATCAGCGGGTCCGCGCCGAGGTGGGCTCCGATTTCGCGCTCGGCTGCCGATTCCTCACCGAAGAGTGCATCGACGGCGGCGGCAGCCTTGTGGACAGCACCGGCTTCTCGCGGGCGTTCGCCGGCGCCGGCGTGGATTTTCTGTCTCTCTCGCGCGGCGGAAAGTTCGAAGATGCCGCACAGCCGAAGGTGGGCGAGGCCGCCTATCCGTACACCGGTCCGAGCGGCTACGAATGCATGCCTTCGTACTACTCGGACGCTCGCGGTCCCTTCGGGCGCAACGTCGCACCGGCACGGAGCATCCGCCAAATTCTGCGTGCGCAAGGCCTCGAAACGCCCATCGTCGTGTCCGGCGGCGTTCACAACTTCGAGCAGTCCGAGTCCCTCCTCGCCAGCGGCGCGGCGGACATCGTCGGTCTGGCGCGCCAGGCGCTCGCCGACCCGGACTGGTTTTGCCAAGGTCCAAGCCGGCCGCGGCGCGCAGGTCAGAGTGTGCCGCTATACGAATTACTGCGAGGCGCTCGATCAGCGCCGCCGCGAAGTGACCTGCGAACTCTAGGATCGGGAACGGCTCGATGAGCCCGGTGTCGCGCGTTCTGCCGACGGCAAACGTCGATTGAGTGCACCGCGCTGACAGCCGCCGCGAGGCCGGTACGACGCACGAAAGCGGCGGATCGGCCCCCTACATTGTGCGAAATGGCCTGATCGGCTAGACTGCGCGCCCCGCAGCGGGACCCCCGCGCGGCACCCCCGGCCCGCACCCTACGCACACGGTCGCCCGTCTCCCGGGGGGACGGGGCAAGACATCGCGATCGACGCGCCTGGACTCACAGGCCTTCGATATGCCGGGCTCTGGCGGAATGGCAAAGCCGTTCCGGCTGCGGGCAGGGCCCGGACTACACCTTTCGAGCGGACAAAGATGCTTTCCACGTTCAACGTCACCATGCAATTCGGCGCCAAGCCGCTGTTCGAGCAGGTCACGGTCAAGTTCGCCGACGGCAACCGCTACGGCCTGATTGGCGCCAACGGCTGCGGCAAGTCGACGCTGATGAAAATCCTGAGCGGGGAACTCGAGCAGAGCTCGGGCGACGTCGTGCTGCAGCCGGGCCGCCGGATGGGCACGCTGAAGCAGAACCAGTTCGCTTATGAAGAGGAGCGGGTGCTCGACGTCGTGATGCAGGGCCATGCCGAGATGTGGCGGGCCATGCAGGATCGCGACCGGATCTACGCCGATCCGAACGCGACGGACGCCGATTACATGAAAGCTGCGGAGCTCGAGGTGAAGTTCGGCGAGTACGGCGGCTACGACGCCGAGGCGCGGGCCGCCAGCATTCTCAGCGACATCGGCATTCCCGCAGCCCTGCACGAGCGGCCGATGCGCGAGGTGGCGCCCGGCCTGAAGCTGCGCGTGCTGCTCGCCCAGGCGCTGTTTTCCAAGCCCGACGTTCTGCTGCTCGATGAGCCCACGAACAATCTCGACATTCACTCGATCCGCTGGCTCGAAGGCGTGCTCAACGACTATGACGCCACGATGATCATCATCAGCCACGACCGCCGGTTCCTGAACCAGGTGTGCACGCACGTGGCGGACCTGGATTACCAGCTGCTGAAAGTCTATCCGGGCAACTACGACGATTTCATGCTGGCCTCGCTGCAGGCGCGCCAGCGGGTCGAGGCGGCCAACGCCAAAGCCCAGGACCGTATCTCGGATCTGCAGGAGTTCGTGCGGCGCTTCTCGGCGAATGCCTCGAAGGCTCGCCAGGCGACCTCGCGCCGCCGCGAGCTCGAAAAAATCAAACTCGAGGAGGTACGGCCCTCCTCGCGGCAGAATCCGTACATCCGCTTCGAACAGCGCAAGAAGCTGTATCACTCGGCGGTGACGGTGGAAAAACTTTCGTTTCGCTACCCGGACGCGCCCGCCGACGTCCTGCGGAACATCAACTTCACGGTCCGCGCCGGCGATCGGGTCGCCATCATCGGCGCGAACGGCGTGGGCAAGACGACCCTCGCACGCTGTCTGGTGGGAGATCTGCAGCCGACGGCGGGCGAGATCACCTGGGTGGAGAACGCCGAGCCGGGCTACATGCCGCAGGATCCACAGGCGGACTTCGCCGAGAAAGTTGACCTGTTCACCTGGATGTCGGAGTGGACGGGCAAGGCCGATGACGATCTGATCGTGCGCGCCACGCTCGGGCGACTCCTGTTCTCCGGCGACGAAGTGAAGAAGTCGGTCAAGGTCCTCTCGGGTGGCGAGAAAGGCCGCATGATCTACGGCAAGCTGATGCTGACCAAGCCAAACGTGCTGGTCATGGACGAGCCTACGAACCACATGGACATGGAAACCATCGAATCGCTGCAGACGGCGCTCGAGCTGTATCCGGGCACGCTGATTTTCGTGTCACACGACCGCGAATTCGTCAGCGGCCTGGCGAACCGCATCATCGAACTGAAGGCTGACGGCACGATCGAGGATTTCACCGGGACGTTCGACGAATACCTCGCGGCACATCCGCTGGTGGTCTGAGTACCGGCCGCACGTGGCGCTGCGCCCCCCGGAATCGATCCACGAAGTCGCTGCAACACTCCGGTGGGCGCGACGGGCTCAGCGCGTACGTCTCAGTGTCCGGGCGTGCCCGGAGGTGCCGCTGGGTCCGCGCAGCGGTGCCCCACCGGCGTATCGCTCACCGGGAGATCGACGCAGGCCACGTCCCGCCACCACGGCACGATGCGCTCGGGCGCCGCCGCCGGCTCGAACGGCTCCCCCATCATCGGCATGACCAGCCGCGCTGCCGAAGCCGAAGCCGCGCCGAGCTCGAGCAGCGTCTCGGCGGGCTCATCCCAGGCGTGCATTGCCAGACTGAACGTACCCCAGTGCACGGGCAGAAAGACGCCGTTACCGAGCAGTTCCACCGCTTTCAAGGCGTGGCGCGGACCGAGGTGCATGTCGCCCCAGGCGGGATCCCAGCCGCCGACTTCGAGCATCACCAGATCGAACGGGCCGAGGCGCTCGCGAATCTCGGCGTATTCGTTCGTCAGTCCCGTATCGCCGCTAAAAAACACGGCATGCCGCTCAGTGCACACGACGAAGGAGGACCACAACGTCGAATTGCGCGTCTTGAGCGTCCGTCCCGAGAAATGTTGTGAAGGCGCCGCCGTCACGCGAAGGCCGCCGGTCCCGAGTTCGTACGACTCCCACCATTCCAATTCCGTGATGCGCGCCGACGGAACCCCCCAAGCCTCGAGGTGCGCCCCTACGCCGAGGGACGTCACGAACGGCACGGCCCTCCGTGCCAATGCACGAATGGTCGGATAGTCGAGGTGATCGTAGTGGTCGTGCGAGATCAGCACCAGATCCACATCTGGCATGGCATCGAGCGGCACCGGCATGGGTTGGAAACGCTTCGGCCCCAGGAGCGGCACCGGGGATGCTCGCGCACCCCACACCGGATCGGTCAACACGCGTATTCCGTCGAACTCGAGCAGCACCGTGGAATGACCCAGCCAGGTCGTGCGCAACCCCGTGTTCGGCCTGCGCCGCCACACCTCACGCGGATCGAGCGTCGGCAACGGCTGCGCCGGTCGTCGACGATGCCCTCCAAAATAGAATTCGGTCAGCGTCGGCATCGTTGCGTTCGGATCACGCAGACCCGGGAGAATCGGATACGCATTGCGAAACCCGGTCCCCGTCCAAAGAGGCGAGGCCCTCATCCGCTCGAGCCGCGCGCCGTGCGCCGTATATCCCAGTGATTTCATGAATCCAAGCGGTTCCGAAGACATTTTCAGGCACCGTAGCACGGGCGGGACGACGCTTCTATCCCTCGGGCGGATTGCACAGTTCCATCCGCAGGCATCATCGGCGCAACGCCCGTATGCACCCTTACACCTGCACCGTGCTCTGAAGCTGCAGCGTACGAGCTGCGGCACTACGCTGTGACTACGCCGCCTGGAGGTTTGTGAATTTAACGATGTGGCCGGCGAATCACCCGCGCCGCCAGGAGTCGATGACTAACTGATTGACGACATTAAGAAAACCACCCCCCTACATCCGGCGGCACTGAAGTTACACTGATCCGACTCACCCCCGTACACCGAAACACGCGCTCCCGCTCACCAGACTCAGCCGCGCTGCTCGTGGACTCGGCTGGATTGACGTTGATCGTCATTGCAGCGATTTACCCCTTCACGTTCTGGATGCTGCGCCGGAATGAAGATCTTCTGCGCGACGTCGTCGTGCGCCTCACCGACGCCGTGATCGTCAGCGACGCGCAAGGACGGATTGTGGAATGGAACCATGCTGCCGAACGACTGCTCCAGCTTGCTCGCACCGACGCCCTTGGATCGTCGGCGGTTGAATTTCTCGGTACCGTGAGCGGCTTCAGTCTGCAATCCAATGTGCGCGGGTCACGAAGGTCTCCAGACCGCGTTGCGCCCAGCTCAATCATCGACGGGACGCTTCGAACCCGCGACAGCGAGCACATTTCCGTTCAAATCACCGTATCGGCGTCACCCTGGCAAAGGGACGACACCACGCTCTACGTCATTCGCGACAATTCCGAGCGCAAAGCGATCGAGAGCGATCTGCAGGAGAGCGAACAGCAGCTTCGCTTCACCACCCAAATGGTTGGAGCAGCAATATGGACCTGCAACTTCGGCCCGGAGCAAATGCTTCGCGCTCGCACGCACGAATCCGCATTTGGTTTGCACCGGATTCGCAGCCGAGACATTCGCGCATTCCTCAGAAACACTCACCCTGATGACCGCGCGCGCAGCCACTCCATCCTCGACGCGTCCGTTCGGCCTGATGGACCGAACGAATGCTCATTCGACTTCCGCATCGTCGAGCCCAGCGGGGCAATTCGATGGCTGTGGGCTACCGGCCACGTTACCGACCGCGACTCGAACGGAAGGGGAACATTCGCCCGCGGCGTGCTTCTCGATATCACCGATCGAAAGGACACCGAGTCGCATTTTCCGCACATCTCGGGTGTGATTTGGGCGAATTTCCAAGCCGCTGTCAGCTGCGGAATGAGCGCTGCGGAACGCCCAGCAATTCAAGGACTTGC
>JAJZSQ010000136.1 GCA_021849615.1 Pseudomonadota bacterium | reverse complement strand
CTACGAGGCCACCGGGTTCGTGCTGTTGAAGCCGGCGATCGATGCGCGCATCCCGCTCGTGCTCTGGCAGATCGGGGTGGTCGGCCTGCTCACGCCCGAGGCCCACCCTTCGCGCAGCAATCTCGGCGCGCTCACCGAGATTCTGTTGCGCAGCTACCCGGGCGATCACCAGGCGGTGCTGTATCAAGCGTCCGCGTACGAGAACATCGCACCGGTTCTGCATGTGTTCGCGCTGCGGGATCTGGCCCGCCAGGACATCAATGCGCTGAGCACGCTGTACGTGCCGCCCGGGCTGCATGCCGATCCGGATCCCTGCCGCGCCGAGCTACTCGGCGTACGCCTGGCGGACCTGTCCCTCACGCACCGCAACGGCGGCGCGCGGGTGCCCGGACAGGCCTACGGGATCACCCACCCGGAACGGCCCGGCTGGGTCACTGCAGCGCAGGGCGCCGGCGCGGTGAGTGCCGAGCTCGCCGCAGGCTGACGCGCTGCCGCGAGGCCGGCGTGCCGGGCCGCGGCCTGAGATTCAGGACGATCCATCGGGGCATGGAGGCCCGCCGTCTCACCGCAAGAGGAGATCCGTGATGACCCTACGAACGACTGTGTCAGGCATCGACATCGGCCGCTGCGGCCGAGTGCTGTACCGCGGCGGCCCGACCGACCGCCTGCTGCGCGCCAATGAGACCGCGCGCTCGCCGGAGACGAAGGTCGTGGTGGTGCTCGTGCTCTGAAGGGCCGCGCTACGGGTCGACGGCCCACCGGGTGTCCCCCGGGGAGCCCGACGCCAAAAAAACAGGCTGGGGTGCGCGTCCCACATCGGATTCCGTTGCGAAGACGCGCATCCCAACCTGAGGGGGGGTCGGTGAGCGCTCAGATCCCTCGACGCGGTGCGAACACCGCGACACAACCCTCGCGGCAGGCCCCGCCGGTCGGACTCGCGGCGACGGGGACGAACACTTTCCCGCTGCGCGGGTCAGCGGCCACGGAATGTGCATCCGGTCCGCTCGGCAGATTGGCGATCCAGCGACGCGTGCGTGCATTGACGACGCCGAGCACCGGGCCGCCTGGGTTTTTCACCGCAGCCAGGTAGTAGCGGTGCGCGCGAGGATCGGCGTAGACCTCATCCGAACCGCCCACCTGGGCCACGCGGGCGACGATCTTGCCGGTGCGCGCATCGAGGATCAGCGAATGCGCCGGGAAACCCGCGGCCACCGCATCGTCGCTGCACCCCACGAGCAGGTCCGCGTGCGGCCCCAGTGCCAGGCCCGCCGGCATGCACCGCTGCACGTACATCAGCTTCACCAGCCGGCGCGTACGCGGATTGATGACCGCGATGGCGCCCTCGGCCTTCACGTGATCGAGCACCGGCAGCGACAGATACAGAAGACCGGTCGCGGGCACATACGCCGGCTGCTCGGCCCCGTCGGTGGCGGCGGCGAGGGTGACCCGCCCCACCACCTTGCGGGTACGCGTGGAGATCAGATTGAGGATCGGCGGCCCGTCGTGCTTGGCCACCACGGCGATGAGATGGTCGCGGGGATCATAGGTGAGCTCATCGGTGGTCTTACCGCGCTCCGTGAGGATGCTGGCGATGACCCTGCGGGTCCGCACGTCCACCACTTTGACGGTACCGGTGTCGCCGTCGCTCGCCCAGAACGTCCCCATTCCGACCGCCACCACGCCCTTCGGGCCGTCGGAACCGAAGCCACCGGCGCGGCCGAGGAACCGGTCCGTCGCGGCGTCGATCAGGTCCAGTCCGTGATTCGACTTGTCCGAGAAGGCGTAGATCCCGGCCGCATTGACGGCACCGATGTCGAATTTTCTCAGCGGCTGGCCGGGCACCGCGATCTCGCCGACGCGGCGCAGCGGGGCCGTGAGCGGCGCTGCAGACACGGCTGCTGCACCGGCCAGAACGGCCATCGCGGCGGTCAGCATGATCAGCGGGCGCACGCGTCGGTCCACCCGGGACAACGGGACGGGATCGCTCACCGGAGTGTTCTCTCTCAGGAACTCGGGGACGCTCAGTGTCCCAGCCGTTCCTGACAGTCGTATGACACTGTGTGCAGATCACCCCATCGCGCCCTCACTCGCCTGCGGCACAGCGCAGTTCCAGGCAGCTCACGGCGGGCGAAATCTCTCCTCCGTTTGTTAAGGACACGCTGCCGGGTCAGGCATCATGCCGATCTGCCTATGTGCCGCCTCGATGCTGGGCCCCGAGGGCGCCGTCGCCGGCGCGCCTCCGAGCACTCAGGGCCGGCGACGGCATTTCGGGATCAAAATCGAGCACTCACGGGTCGCAGGGCGCGCCGACCTTCTCAAAGTGGAACGCCGCAACGCGCGAGGACCTCGCGCAGATCGCGGATGGGAGGAAAGACCTCGTTGTTCCAGTCCGTTCCCTGGGCATCGTGCGCACGCTGTTCGTGCTCGACGATCTCCTGGTCCTCGCGGAAAATATTTTCGGTGAAGCGCACCACGAACGGCCACACCACGTGGATCAGCCCCGGGACCGGCGGCTTCTTCACCGACAGGTAGCCGAAGGTCCGGTTGGTGCGGTGCTCGGCATCGAGCGGCGTGTAGCACAGCCACACTTCGAGGACCGGGTCCTTCGTCTCGTCGATGTTGCGCCCCACCCAGACCTTGAGGCTCTGCGATGGATAGTCGGTTCGGATGCGCATGTGATCGCGGAAGTCCTGGCGCTCCTCCCCGCGACTTCGCATCATGTCGACGATCACGCGCTCGCCGACCGTGGACTTGCCCTCGCTTCGGCTGAAGCTGTACTCGACTTCCGCCCATCGGTCGCCGTGTCTGCGCCCGAGGCAGCTCGCGCGGATCGAGCCCATCTGTTTGCGGTGCATGAACTGGTGGTTCATGTCGAACAGATTCTCGTGCATGAACGTGTAGTGGCAGGCGACCTCGCGGTTCAGTCGCCGGGTCTTGTAGTCGCGGCGCTGCGAGGCTCCCAGCGATCCTGGCAGGCGCTCCTCAGCGAGTTCAGCCTTGCCGGGGAAGATGAAAATGAGGCCGTCGATCTCGCGCACCGGGTAGCTGCGCACCCCGTTCGGACGGCGCTCCTTGCCCAGATACGGCACATCCGTACACTTCCCCGAGCAGTCATAGGCCCACCCATGGTAGTGACACTTGAGGACCTCCCCAGCGACGACGCCCAGATGCAGCGGCACCTGCCGGTGCGCGCAGCGGTCCTCGAGTGCAAAGACCCGGCCGCTCTCGCCGCGATAGAGCGCGATCGGCTCCCCGGCGAACCGTCGCCCGAGAATCTGCCCGGCCTTGAGCTCATCGGACCACGCGAGCGGATACCAGTAATCGGGATTCGCAGCCGTCCGCCTCAGATCCACCTCATCGCGCCTGCCCGTCAGGCACTCCGCAGCCAAGGCCGATTGATCCTCGCGCATCGACGCCCCCTTGTTGTCATGAAAGCCGCAAGACTACTCTCAAGGTACATCCTGGAGAAAGCTCTGTTTGATGACACGCCAGCGGCACGCCTGAACGGGTGCTCGCTCACCCTCGGGTGCAACCGGCTGCACCGGGCCTGGCGGCGACCCTCCGTGCGCGACCGCTCACGGCGTTCGCGCACGGCGCATTCGACGTGCCGATGAGCCCGGCCCGGGACTCATGCGGCATCGGTTCACATCCCTGAAGAATTCCCTAGTCAGACCCTACTTTGTGCTGTAAAGTTTGCCGCCTCCGAGGATTTCGATGAAACTGCGGCGCAGCCGCTTGGGACGGGCATGACAGTCGGCGTTTTGGGGACGCATGGCCGTCGACAGCTCCGTAGCGGTGCGGACGCGGCGAGAGGGGGGGTTCTCCGGGCGAAGGAAGGGTTCACGCACCCCGCACACACACGTGGCGGGCGGCGTCAACTGCGTCGCACGACCCTCACGCCCGACCCGAGGCCGAAAGAGCAACAATAGCCGGCACGCCTCAAACGTCCCGGTGGACCAGGCCAGTTGCGCATGCGCGATGCCGATGATGTAGACGCACTCCCTTCTGATACTCACTGGACTCGACTGCTCGCCCCACGCTACTGGGCGCTGTGGCTTATCCTCGGCATACTGCGCCTGCTGGTGCTGCTGCCGTATCGCGCGCAGCTGGCCTGCGGACGCGTCCTCGGTGCGCTGCTGCGCAGAATGCCGGTGCGCTACGTGAGTATTGCCAAAACCAACATCGACATGTGCCTGGCCGATCTGCCGCGGGGCGAACGCGCTCGGGTGCTCCAGCGACACTTCCACAGCCTCGGCATTTCCGCGCTCGAGATCGCCCTGGCATGGTGGGGAGACGGGACGCACATCCGCAAACTCGCGCGCGTCGAGGGGTGCGAGCACGTCAAGGCCGCCCTCGCCCGGGGACGTGGCGCGATCCTGCTCACGGCGCATTTCACGCCCCTCGAGATCGGCGGGCGGATCCTCTCGGAAATGTTCCCCATCAACATTCTGTACCGGCCGACCAAGAACAGAGTGCTCGCGCATCTGCAGAACAGGCTGCGCAGCCGCAATGGCGGGCGGGCGATCCGCTGCGATGACATCCGCACGATGGTCGCGACGCTGAAAAACAATGAATGCGTATGGTTCGCCCCGGATCAGTGCTACCGCAAGAAAGGTGCCCGGATGGTCCCGTTCTTCGGCATTCCGGCGGCGACGAATACGGCCACCTCGCGCATCGCGCGCATGACCGGAGCGGCGGTATTGCCGTATTTCGTCGAACGCCTGCCCGGCTGCGCCGGTTACCGGCTGGTGATTCTGCCGGCGCTCGAGGGCTTTCCCGGCCCCTGCCCGGCCGCCGACGCCGCACAGTTTCATCGGCTGATCGAAGCACAGGTCCATGCCGCACCGGATCAATATCTGTGGATCCACCGCCGCTTCAAAGGCATGACGGCGGATTACCCGGATTATTATCGGAAATCACCGCCAAGCCCCCCTCCGAGCGACGGCAACACCTCTCTCGCGCAGCCCGAGATGTAACCCCTTCTCGGCGTCTGTTTTCGGCACCCATCGCAAGCTCAGGCTCGCTTGCGCGACCCGCTCCAGCGCACGACACAGGGGTTAGGTGGTGACCGCGGCAGATTCCTCGGGCGCGACGCGCACCGTCACAGCGCGAGCAAATCACTCGCCAGACGCAGGAACTCCTCGGCGCGGACCGGTTTGCTCAGCATGCGCAGATGGCGGTCATGGGCGAGGTCCCGGATCGCCGAGGACGTATCCCCCGTGATCAGGATCACCTTAAGTGCGCCGCCGCGCTCCTCACGCAGGCGCGCAATCACCTGGGTCCCCGTCTCATTCGCACCGAGGTGGAAGTCCGTGACCAGCAAGTCAATCTCGCCGGCGCTCTGCGCGATCTGCAACGCATCATCGCAGCAGGCGGCCGTGACCACCGCATAGCCCTCGGACTTCAACAGCAGACGCGTAGCGTTGCGAACGTCCGGGTCGTCCTCCACCAACAGGATGCGTGCCGCCCGTGTCCGAGCAACTTGCGGAGCCGGCCCCTCCGCAGCGCTCCGCTCGGCAACGACCTCGGGCTTCGACCCTTGCGGCAGTCGAAGCGCAAACGTCGAGCCTCGACCAACCTCGGAGCTGATCTCGAGTGAGATCTGCAGCAGCGCGACCAGGCGCCGCACGATACTCATGCCGAGCCCATAGCCCTCGCGCGTGCTGTTGGTCGGAACTCCGATCTGATAGAACTCCTCGCCAATATGGCGAATCTGGTCCGTAGCGATCCCCACGCCGGTATCGATCACCTCGATCGTGATTCCCGTCGAGTCGGCCTTGGCGCACAGCCGAACCGACCCGGTGCGCGTGTATTTGATGGCATTGGACGTGAGGTTTCTGAGAATCTGCTCGACGAGTCCCAGATCGCTGTAGAAAAAGATATTCGGCTCCGGCATCTGCGCCTGCATCGCAAGTCCCTTCGCCGCCGCCACGCCGCCGAACTCTCGCCTCATCGTCGCTAACAGCCCAGCGACGGAAAAATGGCCGAGCTCCGGTTTGATGACACCCGCCTCGAGCTTGCTGATATCCAGGAGCGCACTCAGCAACCGTCCGATGGTGCCAACCGCGACGGCCTGCTGCTCGAGCGCATCGATGAGTTCCGGATCGACTGCCCGGCGGCGCATCGCTCCGTTCAGCAGCGAGACCGCCTGCAGCGGCTGGCGCAGATCGTGGCTTGCGGTGGCGAGGAATCTCCCCTTGGTCCGCTCGGCCCGCTGGGCTTCCTCCCGGGCCTCTCGGGCCTCCTCGCTGGAGCGCGCCAGCTCGATGTTGCGCTGCGCGAGCTCCCGGTTGGCCGCATCCGAACTTTCTGCCCGTCGCATGATCTCCTGCTGCAATTCTCGAGTGCGGCGAAACGCAAGAACCAGAAGTACGACTCCGATCATCATGAGGATCGCCGCAAGCCATGAACTGGCGAGCGCATATTGCTGCACCGTCTTGTCGGCCGCGCCCGCCCGTACCAGACGCCGTTTCAGCAATCTGTTCTCATGGGCGGACAACCGGTTGACCTGTTTCTCGAGCCTGCGCATCCAATCAAGACCGGCATTCGTGCGCACGATGTGCTCGGCCGCCCGCCGTCCTGCGCTGTTGTAAATCTCAACGGTAAGCCTTAGCTCATTGATCTTTTGCGCAATCGTCCGGTTCAGATTCGTCAGTGCCGCCTCTTGCGCCGGCTCAGATCCGGTGAGCTCGTGCAGACGCGCCTGCAGCCGCGGGACTCGCTTGAGCGCCGCTTCGTAGGGTGCCAGATACGCCGCGTTACCGGTCAGCAGGTAGCCGCGCTGACCACGCTCGGCATCCTGAATGGCATTTCGCAACGAGCCCAACGTCAGGATGGTCTCGAAGCTATGGGTCACCAGTTGTTCGCTGCGAATGGCTCGCGGTGACCGGTTGAGCGCCTCGAAACTCTGCAGTCCGATGAGGAGCAGAAACGGCACGATGATCAGGGTGAGTGCCGGCCAAAGCCACGTCCGCGCTCCCGAAGCGCGCTTGCTCGCTTGACCCGTGGTTGCCATCACGCCGAAGGTCCTGTCCTTATTGCTTGTGTGTCTACGAGGGACCCGTTTGGGAGACCGCCGCGGCTCCCCGGAGCGGTGATGTGCCCCGCGCCGGTGCAGTTGCCCCCCGGATGGCCTTTCGACTTCGCGCCACCCCATCACCGCCCCGGGGCGCTCACTTGCGCTCCCGAAACGCTTCGAAGCGCAGCTTTGCATTCGGGCGGCGTCCCGCCTATTGCGGGCAATACGTACTCGGCAACGCACTTACGGCGCAACACCGTGCATGCGGGCACGACGATGCTCGGTTCAGCTGTCTCGGACCACTCCCCAGCGGATCGACGGGTACCCCGATGCATCTGGGGCGCGCTGGAGGGACGTCATGCGCGCCAGGCGTCGGACAGGATTCGAGGACAGTGCTTGCAGACCACTGCGCTTACGCTCAAGCCTCTGATATCAATGGCGCGCTC
>JAJZSQ010000135.1 GCA_021849615.1 Pseudomonadota bacterium | reverse complement strand
CGCACTCCGGCAACGTGGCGGCCGCGGAACTGGCTCGCCACGGGTTGCTCGACATCCTCTCCTCCGATTACGTGCCGGGCAGTCTGATCGGCGCCACGTTCGATTTGCACCATCAGCAGAATCTCTCCCTCCCCGACAGCTTTGCGATGGTTACCCGCCACCCCGCCCACGCTCTCGGACTGCACGACCGCGGCCGGTTGGCCCTCGGGTTGCGCGCCGATCTGGTCCGGATCCGCCCCCTCCGTAGCGCCGATGGGCGCGTACAGCCGCTGGTGCGCGCGCTATGGCGCCAGGGGCGGCAAGTCGCCTGAACGCGCCATTCGATGTCCGCCACGAGTCGAGATCCCGCCATCCGCCCAGGTCAGAGTACACATGCAGCGCATTAACTGCGGCACCCCACCGAACCCCTGGTCGGCCGGCCGGCCGATCCGATCAGTCCCGGAAATCGATCCGTCGGCCTGGGTGAGCGAATCGGACTTCGGGTCCTACACCTACCTCGGACCACGCTCCAGCGTCGCGCACAGTCAAATCGAGGATTGGAGCTACGCCATGGGGGACAACCAGATCCTCCATGCCCGGATCGGCAAGTTCTGCAACATCGCCACGGGCGTGCGCATCAACCCGAGCAATCATCCCTGGTGGCGCGCGACGCTGCATCATCTCACCTACCGCACCCGTTCTTATGGCTTCGAGCTGCCGGACGATGCGGACTTCTTCGCCTGGCGTGCGCGTGACGCGGTCACGATCGGACCCGATGTGTGGCTCGGCCACAACGCACTCATCATGCCCGGCGTAACCGTCGGCGCTGGCGCCGCCGTGGGCAGCGCCGCGGTCGTCACGCACGACGTTCCGCCGTTTGCGATCGTTGTCGGTGTACCGGCTCGCGTCCTGCGCATGCGGTGTGACTCACGCACGGCCGAGCGTTTGCTCGAGCTCGCCTGGTGGGATTGGGATGAATCCCGGCTGCAGGCCGCGCTGCCCGATCTGCGCGCGCTCGATATCGAGGCATTCGCGCAAAAATACGCGCGCTGACTCGCACATCGGCCCGTCACGCAAACCGAAGCGCATTCCGCTTCACATGGCCGTCACGTTCGGCTCCTACCATCAGCAGAAACGTCGGGCAAAAACCTGATGGCGCGGGGCGAGCGCGCCTCCCACTGGGAGAACGAATCAGCTGGGCATCAACACCCAATGCGTGTAAGCGCAGGCGACTCCTCTGCGGTATTTCGTACGGTTAGTTCGCTCACGTCGTCGCCGGACCGGAGTAGTCGGATCGTGACCCAGATCGAATCCTATCTCGACGAGCTCAGTCCGCGGCGGGCGCATGTCCGCCTGATCTTCAGTTCCGGCCTGGGCGTCTTCCTCGACGGATATGACTCGGCGATGATGGCCGTCGCCATCGTATTCATCGCGCCTGCCTGGCACCTCACACCTGCCGCACTCGGTCTGCTGGCAGCCTCCACACTGCTCGGCGCCATGCTCGGCGGAGCCATCGGTGGACGGTGCGCCGATCTCTACGGACGCAAATGGCTTTATCTGATCGACATTGGCACGTTCTTCATCGCCGCGCTACTGTCCGCGGTCGCCTGGAACTTCGCCTCGCTGTTCATCTTCCGCATGCTGGTCGGGATCGGAATCGGCGTTGACTACCCGCTGAGTGCCACGTTCCTGGCGGAATTTGCACCTCGCAAACGGCGCGGTGCGATGATGACGTGGTCGTTCGGATTTTTCTTCTATGCCGGCAGCGTCGCGGCCATGCTCGTCGGCTTTCTGCTCGCGCATTTCGGCCCGGACGCCTGGCGGTTCCTGTTCGCCTCCGGCGCCGTACCGGCTCTCGGACTGATGATCCTGCGCCGCACGCTGCCGGAGTCCCCCCGCTGGCTGCTGCGCAAGCGCAGTCCGGAGCAGGCACTGGCCGCATTGCGACAGTTTCACCCCGACGGCGCACCTGGCCGCACACGTGGCGGCGAGGCGCTGGGCGCGGCTCCAGAAGCACACGCCACGGGACGCTGGCGCGAACTGTTCACGCGGCCATACCTGCGACGCACTGCGTTGATCACGTTGCCGTGGTTCCTGATGGACATGGTGGATTACGGCTTCAGCATCTACATCCCGACGCTCTTGCTCGCGTTTGGCATGCGATCCTTCGGCGGCAGCATTCTGCTGTCCGCGACGCTCTCGAGTCTCGGCACGATCGGCTTCCTGTTTGTCGCTGGCCGGATCGAACGCAGCGGCAGGATCCGGGCTCAGAGCATGGGCTTTCTCGCACTTGCCGCCGGCATGGCCGCTCTGGGCCTGATCGCCATGAGCGGCACGACCGCGATCTTTCCGATTGCCGCATGCATCCTGTTCGTGAAGCTCGCCAACGCCTTCCCGGACATCACCACCTGGGTGCTCCCGGTGGAGCTGTTTCCCACCGAACTGCGGGCATCCGCACACGGGCTGGCCACGTCATTCTCGCGAATCGGTGCCGCCACGAGTGTCTTTCTCTTCCCGATCCTGCAGCGCGCATGGGGGATCGGACCGTTGCTGCTGGTGATTGCCGCGGCGCAGCTCGCCGCCTCATTCATGACGCTGCTGACTGGCGAAGAGCCTGCGGGCCGCAGCCTCGAGGAGATCACACACGGGGCCAGACTGAAGCCCGCCGCGCAGACCGTAACCTCAGCGCAAGAGCTGTCCGTGCCGCTCGTACCTGAAAAGTAGCCCCCCTGTCATGGCGAGTAGTACCGGAGTACCTGATACTAAGAATGCCTTGGGTTACACGAGCATCTATTCCTCTAGGTCCGAGATCGAACTGCCGAGAGGAAATTTGCGTTCCACACGCGAGCTTCAACCATGCACTGCACCCGTGATCACCACATACGTAACCGCGCCGACATTCACGTCTCGCCGCTGCTTGAGCGGCGGCACCCTCGTGAATGCGACTCACACCCTGAGATCGCTGCGTTCAGCGTCTCGCTGAATCAGGGCGCAATCCGAGGGCATTCCGTGAGCTATGGGCAGTAATGACCGACGAACTGGTTGGCGCCGGCGACCAAAGTCAAATTCTCTCTCATTGTAGACCGGCGTCCAACCGCCGAGCACGATCACCGGTGCACCGATTGAGGTGCTGCCCGATTGCAGAGACGCGAGCAGCGAGGACTACCGGAAATCTCGGGCATAAACCAATTGGAAGCGTTGCGCTCCGCCCTCGCGATCTCATAATATGGGATCCTGATATTGCCGCACCAGTCTTTGTACTCGTTCTGTTCTGTGGGTTTAATACACGGCGCTCGTCGTTTCGCGGCAGTGTCGACGCGCAGGCACAACCCGAGCATTAGATCGGTACTCGGAATGTGCTGAAAATGCGCTCCTCATGATTTCGATTTCTGCGCGGGAGATTTGCGCTCTCCGTGCCTCATCACGCCATCCATCGAGAGCCGCCGCAACCTCTGCGATGACCTCTTTCGCTCGAACACCATTGAGGCCGTAGAGAGTCGCTGTATCGGCAGCCAGCCCCAGACTCGGACGATGATCGGGGTCATCTATGTTCAGGGCGTGATCTGTCTTGTTTATGTTTGGGGTGACATCGAAAGCTGGTGCGATCCGCCAACCCTGCTTTCCTAACAAAAACCCATGGTTGCGGAAATGGTCGTCTCGGTTTTCAACCGCAGCGTCGAAGACGACTCGCCTGAACAGCTGCTCGAGATCGGTAGCGGTGTGTTCGGAATCCCCTTGAGCTCTTAGGAACTGCGCGAGATCAAGGTAATTTGAGCCCTCGCTTGCTTTCTTGTTCACTAGCGCCATGGCAGAGGCGTAAAGGCGCCTCATGCCGTTAACGCGGTCAAAACGCTTGACGCAGAGGGCATGGAACCGGTGATTGAGCTGCACGAACTTTGCTTCTGGAACGTCGACACCCGCCCGCTTCGCCAACTTATAGACAATGTATTCCCAAGCACCGATGTCTCGGTCGTCATCGCGTGCCCGGAATTTGCCAATCCACAGCGAGCCATCGGCTTCGGCAAAGTTTGCCTTCGGGCGAGCGCCCCCCAAGCACGCCCCCGGTGCCACCAGGACCGCAAACCATCTGCGCAGCGACGTGAGGTCCTCGTGTTTTTGGTTACTCAGTTCCCAGGCAACGGACTCCAGCTCGCGTAGCGTCATTACCGGTGGAACGGCGTATTTGTCGGCGCCGAGGAACTCAGCGGTACCCGGAAATTTGACTCGCATCGCGCCCTGGCGCGTGATGTGCTGCACCCCGATGAGAAACTCCCATGCATGGAGCGTCTGAGGGGATCTGCTTTCGTCCTTGGCTTACAGAGCTTCATGGCGTCTCATGAGGGTCTGGCCCCAGCGGTCGGGCGAGGAGTCGAGGAGGATTCCGAAATTTCCGAACTTCGGATCCGGGAAGAAGGGGCTCGCGTCGAGCGTAAGCCTCGGATCGAGCGCGAAGGCGCTCGATATCTTCAGCCAGTCCGGGTCATACTGAAACTTGACCCGCCCTCTGCTGTGGCCGAGGTATCTAACCTTACGCAGCGGGATGAGGTCGAGTCCAACCACACCTCGAGCACGGCAGTGTTTTGGAGGGCAGCCATACCCACTCACCTACGGCCTGCAGGCGTGCCTGAACGAACCGTCACACGACTCGCGGGCTGCAGGTCCAGGTCTTGGAGCCGGCGCCCGACTTTGTCGTCGGCCGCCAGGGCGTCGAGGTCCTCCGACAGTCCCAGGACGGCCATGATCCGAAAAAAGGTCCCCAGGGTGAGACCCGGATACCCCGTCTCAATCTTGTAGAGCGAACTGCGAGCGATGCCAGCGCGCTGCGCGACGACCGCCGTGCTCAGCCGGCGCCGACGGCGAGCAAGTCGAAGGCGCTCGCCTAGCTGGTGAAGCTGACGCTGCTCAGCGGGAAAAATGGGGGCGGCCTGCGAGGCATGTTCCTGTTATAGGCATATTTGGCGAGAAATGCTCATAATTGGAATCTATCGACTCGCAGTGACGGCTAAGCGGTGTGCAGATGGCGCAAGCGGCTAAAAGGAGCCGATACGGAATCCGGAGTTAGCGCGACTCGCCCTGCAGTCGACCGATCAGGCTGCGCAGAAACACCCGATTGAAGCGCAGCTGACAGGAGACCGACACCTGCTCTAGCTGGGTGGCGCTCACCTTAAGGACGGTCACCGCGGTCATTGCCCGTACCGTGGCCATGCGTTTCGCACCGGGGACGTAGCTCGCTTCCCCGAAGCAATCGCCGGTCTCGATCGTCGCGATCTCGGCGCCGCGGCGCTGCACGGCGCAACGCCCCGAGACCAGTATGTAGAAGCGGTCATCGAGTTCACCCTCGCGCACGATCTCCTCCCCGGCCGCGTACTGCTGCCAGGCGCTCGCGTGCAGCACCTCGGTGACTTCGAGGTGCGAGAACTCATGGAAGAACTTCAGCCGCCGTAGAACGCCGAACTGTTCCTGCAGATCCAGGCGCAGATTGCTCTGGCGCAGACGGTGGTGCGCCCGCGCGAGTTCGGCCGCGAGCTCGAGCCCGGTGCGCTGGCGCTTCTGGGGATCTTTCTGCAGCGCCGTCACCACGATGTTCTCAAGCTCCTCGGATACATCGGTGCGCACTTTGTGGATCGGCGGCGGGGTGGCGTAGACGATCTGGTGCAGGAGCTTCTGCAGATTGCCGGCCCGGAACGGGCGCGTCCCGGTGAGCAGCTCGTACATCACGGCCCCCAGGGAATAAATATCGGAGCTCGCGGTCAGTTCCAGGCTCTGTACCTGCTCCGGGGACATGTACGAGGGGCTTCCCGCGATGCCCTCGATGCGCGAGATGTCCGCATCGGACACCAGAGCGATGCCGAAATCGATGATGCGGACTTCACCCTCCTGGGTGAGCAGGAGGTTCGAGGGCTTGATGTCGCGGTGGATCACCCCGCGCGTGTGTGCATAGTGCAGCGCCTTGGCGCACTTGAAGATGATTTCAATGACGTCGTTCAGCGGAAGCAGGTTGTCAGGGCGGCAATACGTTGTGAGCGTACGTGCATGGTGCACGTATTCGCTGACGATGTAGCAGCGCCCGTTCTCCTCTCCCGCATCGTAGATTGGCAGCACGTGCGGGTGCTGCAGCATACCGACCAGATGCGCCTCGGAGAGGAACATCTTGCGCGCGGCCCGGGCGCGCTGATCATCCGCACCGGTGTCTACGTTGTAGACCTTGATGGCAACGTCGCGCCCGTAATAGGCGTCGTGCGACAGGTAGACCACGCCGGTGCTGCCGCGCCCGACTTCCTTGATGACTTCGTATTTCCCGATCCGCTCAGGGGCGCTGCGGTCACTGGTGCGGGGAAGCACGGCGGGTCCTGAGGCATGGGCGGGCATGGTTCGCAGCGAGTGGTGTGGCACACTGCAGGATAGGGTCGCACCGGTCCGACGCGCTGTGATGTGTCCCATGAAATGGCCGACCAGATCACGGCTCGCACTTTACATATTGCTGACTTCAGGGCGCGGCAAAATGATCGTACCCCGGGGCCGCCACGGTCTTGATCCCGCTCTCGTCCCGCACGTGTGCGCCGGCCTCGATGCACACCGTTCCAATGCGTGTATATCCCCACTGTTCGCTCGGCAGCTCGGCGTGCAGTTGTTCGAGCCGCTCCACGGGGACGCTGAAGCACAGTTCGTAATCGTCGCCGCCGGTGAGTGCGAAGTCCCGGGCCCGTTCCGTTCCGAGTGCGCGCAGCGGCGCCGACAGCGGCAGTCGGGGCGCCTCGAGTTCTACGCCGCAGCCGCTGGCGCGTGCGAGCTTCAGCGCATCGGCCAGCAGTCCGTCCGACACGTCGATGCACGCGCTCGCGTGTCCTCGCAGTCGCTCCCCGAGTGCGACGCGCGGCTCGGGAAAGAGAAATCGCTCACGCAGGAATTCGCGGGCCGCCTCGGCGGCGAGGCGGCCCTGTTCCAAGGCCAGCCCCGCGGCCGCATCGCCCGGCGTACCGGAGACGAACAGCGCGTCCCCCGGAGCGGCGCCGCTGCGTCGCAGTGCGCCGCCCGCCGGCACCCAACCCAGCAGCGTCACCGAGACCGCGAGCGGACCCTGGGTGGTGTCGCCGCCGACCAGCGCCACTCCGTGCCGCAGCGCGAGCGCGCTGAAGGCTGCGGAAAATCCCTCGAGCCACTGGGCTTCGGCCAACGGCAACGTCAGCGCCAGCAGTGCCCAGGCGGGCCGTGCGCCCATCGCGGCCAGATCGCTCAGATTCACCGCCAGGGCCCGGTGCCCTACCGATTCCGGTCGGCAGCCGTGGGGAAAATGTACCCCGTCGACGAGAGTGTCGACCGCCGCCACGAGCGTCATCCCCGCCGGACATTCCAGCAGTGCTGCATCGTCGCCCACGCCGAGGCGCACGTCGGCACGCACCACACCGCTGCGGCGGAAATAGCGGTCGATCAGATCGAATTCAGACAATGCCATGCGCGTAGCGGCGCAAGATGAACTGACTAACGTTCCGCCGGACGCAGTTC
>JAJZSQ010000020.1 GCA_021849615.1 Pseudomonadota bacterium | reverse complement strand
CTCGATGACCAGCCGGTTCTGGGCATCGGGCCGGAACACCACCGCTGCGCGTACGCCGGGTAAATCCGCCACCGCGTTCAGCTCGCTCTGCATCCAATCTGCCGCGAGCGCCCGACCGTCCATCGGCCGCGACAGCAGAGTCTGGTATTGATCGAGCACGGACTGAATTGCCTGCAGCTGGCTCTCGACATCCAGCTGCAGTCGGGCCTCCGCGGCGCGCAGCGTCCGGTAGCGCGTCCGGGCGGTGAGCAGCGCCGCATCCAGGTGAGTGCGCAGCAGATCCCGGTAAAGACCCATGACGCGGGTCATCCAGGCAGCCGACACCCCGATCAGGGCATGCACGACACCGAGCTGCTCAGCCCGGGCGTGCACGTGCTGCCTGGTCGCCTCGGCATTGAGCAGTTCGCGAACGTGGTCAGCCTGTTTGCGTGCGAGCGACTTTAACTCCTCCGGCGAAAGGCATTTGAGAATGGCGGCGGTTTCCGGATGCGAATGCAGCTCGCGGTAGAACGACTCGGAAAAATGCTCGGCCACACCCGCCAGATGCGGCGCCAGCGCCTGCATGAACTCCCGCGCCTCCTGGCCGAATGCGTCAAACGACACCTCGGCGATCTTCTCCGGACTGGTCGTAACCCCGATGCGCCACCAGCGGGTGCGGTTGCGCTTGCCCTGCTTGGCCTGATACATCGCCGCATCGGCCTGTCGCAATAGCAGGTCCGCATCTTCTCCATCCATCGGATACAGCGCCACTCCCATGGTCATGTCGATCGAGGCGCGTTCGCGAGCACCTAACTGGAAGGGAGTCTCGACTGCCCTGTGCAGTCGCTCAAGTGCCGCACTGAGCTGCGCGAGTGCTTGATGGGCCTCGAGATCCTCCAGTACGACCACGAACTCATCGCCTCCCATGCGGGCGATGAAATCCGACTCGCGCAGCCAGTGCAGCAGACCGCGCGCAATGGTGCGCAGCAGTTGATCTCCGGCTTCATGACCTAATTGGTCGTTGACGGGCTTGAAGTCATCGAGATCGATCACACCGACGGCCAACGTGGTGCCGTGCCGGCGAGCGCGCGCGATGGCCTGTGGCAGGTATTCCTCGAGCGCCAATCGGTTCGGCAGATCGGTCAGCAGATCCGTGCGGGCGATGCGCGCATCCTGCACCTGCCTGTTGCGGATGCGGTGCTTCAGGTCGAACTCGTCGAGACCGTGCCCCAACAGTGCTGCAAGACGCGCACAGACCTCGAGCGTTGGTGCATCGAAGGCGCCGGTGCGCGGCGCGGTCAGTGCGAGAATGGCCCACATCGCGTTGCTGCGCATGACGGGAATCGCAACCACGCTGTGCCAGCGGTGAGTCCGGAAGGAATCCTGATAAGGCTGTATGGCCGGATCCGCGAGGGTATCGTTGCAGACGACCGGTTGCGCGGTGAGCCATGCCCGGTGCACCACCGGCACGCTTTCGGAGTCGACCAGAGTGACTCGGCTCTGGCCGGCTTGCTCGGCGCCTTCGCCCGAGAAGGCCAGCACGGTAAACCGTTGCGAGGAGTCGGGCCGGCCAATCCACGCGGTGTTAAACGGCGTGTCCTGCACCAGCTTCGCGCACAGGCTCTCGAGCATGCCCTGCTCGTCCCGGCTCTGAATCAGCACATCGCCACAGTGCAGCAGCGAGCGGTACAGCGCCTGCGCATCGAGCAGCTGCTGGCGCTGGGTGAGCAGATCGAAAGTGCGCCGGCCGAGCTGGTCCGTGAGCTGGGTGACGGTGGCGATCAGCTCGTTCCTGGCGTCTGCGATCGTTGCCGTCGCCGTCTGCGGCTCGGATTCCCCGGGCGTTTGGCCGCCCTGGCGGGCGCGGATCTGGCCCGCCAGCTGCCGGTCGACATCCATGATGTGGTGCAGCAACCACTGGGCGAGAAACGCCTGCAAATCGACGCTCACGTCCTCGGTGAGCTCCGCGCTGCTCTCGAGCAGCACCCGGTGTGCCTGTTGCAGAAATCCCCGAAAACTCTCATGGGCCCGCAGGTGCATCATGCGGTGGGTGGCATCCACCGCCCACTTCAGCATCAGCTTCTCCTCCTCGCGGAAGTGATAGCGGGTGTACGCCACCAGCTCATCGAGGAGGGTGATGATCGTCTCGCGGGGGGCGTCCTGGGCCTGCGCCAGGGCGATCCGGTTGAAAATATCGAGCAGCTCCTGATGCTGCTCATCGACCATGGCAATGTGCGTCGCCATGGAGTCCGTCCAGGCCAGCGGTTGCGCTAGTTGAGGCATCAGTCTCGTTACCTCTTCAGCGAGGCAAAGCTGCGTCCTACCATGTCGTTGATATTGGGCCTAATGATATGTGAACGTACCCTAGCGTGAACATACGCGTGCCTAAAGGCGAGGGCTTCCGGGAGACGGCTCAAGCCGGGTATTCGTCGGCCTGCGGCCGACCGCAGAGTCACACGATTTTGAAGTTGTCATCAGGCTCCTCAGGCACTTGATTCTCGATGTATTTCTGCCACACCTCGTCGGTCACGTTTCCGCTCGACGCCACCCAGTAACCCCGTGCCCACAGATGCTGGCCCCAGTACCGCTTTCTCAGCGCCGCAAATTCACTCAGCAGTCTATGCGAGCTCTTCCCCTTCAGAAATTGTACGGCTCGGGACACCGACACCTGCGGCGGTAGCGAGACGAGCACATGCACGGGGTCCCGATTGAGGGTCCCGGCGTAGATCGTCATCTCCAGACTCCGAGCAATCTCCCGCAAGAGCTCTCTGGCCCGCAGCCCGACGTCTCCTACCAAGGCCGAGTACCGGTACTTCGAAATCCACACCAGGTGGTATTTGCAGTCCCATACCGCGTGGCTGCTGCTCTTGTAGTCTTTCATACCCCGGATGCTATATCCGCCCGACTGTCCCGTCGCCTAAAGGCGAGGGGTTTACCGATCCCCGATGGGGGACTCTAAAGCGTAGCGTGCCATAGTTGGGTCCCATCGGTCCATTGAACACTTCGGCCACTGCGAGCCGGGCCAAAGGCAACGGCGATTGCAGAATAACGGTCGCTGCCGCGCGCCGACCATCCGACGATGGACTGGTCCTAGCAGCCTGTCGGACTTGACGAGGGTAGATAGGGGATAATCACAGCGGGCCTCCTCGGCAGAACAGGGTGAGCATGAGCAATTTCCGCCCGATCAACCGTGACACTGGCTTTCTGCTGCCGCCCTCAGTAGAGGAGTGGCTGCCGCAGCGGCACCTGGCGCTTTGTCGTCGAGGTGGTCGAGGGGCTGGACCTCGCGGAGCTGGAGAAGACGTACCGAGGCTCGAGTTCGGCCTCGTACCACCCGGCGATGCTGCTCGGGTTGCTGGTGTATGGCTATGCGACAGGGGTGTTCTCGAGCCGAGCTGTGGAGCGGGCGACGTACGACTCGGTGGCCTTTCGCTTCATTGCCGGTAACGAGCATCCTGATCACGACACCATCGCGCATTTCCGCAAGCGCTTCCTGAAGCACATCGAGCCTCTGTTCGTTGAGGTGCTGAAGGTGGCGCGCACGATGGGGATGCTGAAGATGGGTACGGTGGCGCTCGATGGCACCAAGGTGCACGCGAACGCCAGCCGGCACAGCGCTCTGTCCTACGGACACGCCGAGAAGCTCGAGAAGCGGCTGAAGAAGGAAGTGCAGCAACTGCTTGCCCTCTCCGAGCGAGCCGATGCGCGGGAGGTTCCCGACGGGATGTCGATCCCGGAGGAGCTCGAGCGGCGCGAGGCGCGATTGGCGGCGATCGCCGAGGCGAAGGAGAAGATCCGAGCTCGGGTTGCTGAGCGGGAGCAGGCCGAGTATCGGGCGAAGATCGCCGCGCGCGAGGAGCAGGAGCGCCGCACGGGCAAGAAGCCCGGTGGCCGCCCACCGGCACCCCCGAGCGGTGGAGTGGACGCGAAGGAGCAGAGCAACCTCACGGACGAGGAGTCGCGCATCATGCCGGTGGCCGGCGGCGGATTTGATCAGTGCTACAACGCCCAGGCGGTGGTGGCCGCAGGCAGCATGTTGGTGGTGGCCCTCGAGGTCACGCAGGCGGCGAACGACAAGGAGCAGCTCGCCCCGATGATCCAGAAGCTCAAGGCGCTGCCGAAGGAGCTGGGGCGCACGCGGCGCATCCTCGCCGACAGCGGCTACGCGAGTGAGAAGAACGTTGAGGGCTGTGCGACGGCGGGCATCGAGCCGCTGATCGCGCTCAAGCGCGAACGCCATCATAAGACTTGGCGGCAACGCTTTGCGGCAGCGCCCAAGCGCCACCGGAATCGGCAACGGCGATGGAGAAGATGAGATACCGCCTGAAGACGCCCGCGGGACGGAAGCTCTACGCCTTGCGTAAGCAGACACCCGAGCCGGTCTTCGGGATCATCAAATCGGTCATGGGATTTCGACAGTTCCGGCTGCGCGGACTCGAGAGCGCCCGAGGCGAGTGGAGCCTGGTGACGATGAGCTGGAACCTCAGGCGAATGTTCGCCCTGCAGGGCGCCTGAGGCAGCCTCGGCGCGGCAATCTACCTGATTTTCTCTACAGGTCAGCATGAATCACGACACTCAAGGCCAGAGTTTCCGTTCGCTCCAGCCCCCTTGACGCGCCTAGAACTCTGACCACTCCGAATCGCCACCCCCGGCGGCAACCTTCGCACCGCCTGCAGCGGTGGCGCTTCTCGCGCCGGGCTTGCGCACGACCTGCAGCGGCGGCGCTTTGCGGGCGGACTGCAAGGGCGCTTTGGGCGCCTTGCGGCTCGTCTGCTCGGTCTGCGGCTCACTGCTGTCCCCGCCGACCGCCGCGGCCAGATCCTTCGCCTGCTGCAGGATCGACTCGCTCGCGGCCGATGCCTCCTCCACGAGTGCCGCATTCTGCTGCGTCACCTCGTTCATCTGCGCCACAGCGCGCGCGATCTGATCGATTCCGCTGCTCTGCTCGACCGATGCGGCGGCGATCTCCGCAACGATGTCGGTGACCTTCTTCACCGATCCGATGATCTCCTGCAGGCCATCGCCCGACTGGGAGACCAGGCGCGAGCCGTCGGCGACTTTCGCACTGCTGTCCTGAATCAGCGCCTTGATTTCCTTGGCCGCCGACGCTGAGCGACCGGCCAGATTGCGCACCTCGGAGGCGACGACTGCAAAGCCGCGCCCCTGCTCCCCGGCGCGCGCCGCCTCGACGGCGGCATTCAAAGCCAGCAGATTGGTCTGGAAGGCAATCTCATCGATCACGCCGATGATGTCGGAGATCTTGCGGCTGGCGGAATCTATGGCCTGCATCGCATCGACGGCCTGGGTTACGACCGCCCCGCCCTTTTCCGCGCTCTCGCGCGCCGCACTCGCCAATTGTTTCGCGGCCGCTGCGTTGTCGGAGTTCTGCTTCACCGTCGCTGTCATCTCCTCCATCGAGCTCGCCGTCTCCTCCAGACTCGCCGCCTGCTCCTCGACGCGCTGGCTGAGACTGGTGTTGCCATCGGCAATGTCTTTAGCGCTCGAGGTGACCTCGGAGACCGCGACGCGAATTTGCGCAACCAATTCTGAGAGCTGCTGCGTCGTGCGCTTCTGCTCGGTGATGTCGGTGGCGAACTTCACGACCTTGATCGGCCGGCCGCTTGCATCGACGACCGGGTTGTACGAGGCCTGCAGCCAGACCTCACGCCCCCCCTTGGCTATACGTCGGTATTCGGCTGCATCGAATTCGCCGCGACGCAGCTTTGCCCAGAAGGCGTCGTACTCCGGGCTCGCCGCATACTGAGAGTCGACGAATATCCGGTGATGTTTGCCGCGAATTTCGTCCAACGAATAACCGACGACACGCAGGAAGTTCTGATTGGCCGTGCGGACGGTGCCATCGAGATCGAACTCGATGATGGCCTGCACTTTGTCGATTGCCCGCAGCTTACCTTCGGAGTCGGCCGTCTCGAGTTTTTGGCGGGTGACATCCGCGCAGACCTTGACCACCTTGAAGGGTTTGCCGCTGGGATCGAGGATCGGATTGTAGGTGGCCTGCAGCCAGACCTCTCGCCCCGCCTTGCCAAACCGCCGGTACTGTCCGGCGTCAAATTCCCCGCGCGCGAGTTTCGCCCAGAATTGCACGTAATCGGGGCTCGCGGCGTAGGCTGGATCGACCAGAATACGATGATGCTTGCCCTTGATCTCATCGAGCGTGTAGCCGACGGCCTGCAGAAAGTTGTCGTTGGCTGCGAGGATCGTGCCATCCATTCCGAACTCGATCACCGCCTGCGATTTACCGAACGCCGCGACCTGGCCCCGCAGATCCGCCAGCTCAAGCGCACTGACCGATTGCGAGGGGCCTTCGCTGGCGCGGTTAGAGAAGCGGTTAAATTTGAACATACGGTTTCCTGCTGCGCAGATATTTGCGAGTCACGTCCGCTGACAAATGTCAGCCGCCTTGCGCCGCAGCGGTGCGGCGCGCCATATCTGATATCGGCCGACCTTATAACGACTTGAACCATCATCTATGACATTTTCATGCAAAATTTGAGAGTGATCGCACTGCGTCGCGATGCGAAATTGCTGGATTAACAGGCTGGTGAAAGCTATTTTGCGAGCTGCGATTTCTTCGCAAGTACGTCGTAACCATCTGATTCTTGGTCCGTGATTGCTCAAGTGTTGATCAAATCGTCCTTGGGAAAATGGAATTTCAGCGGCCTGTTAAAGCTGTGCGCGGCAAAACCATCAACCATCGTGTTGGTTATCCGCAGTGCCGTAGGTGGTTCTACGTATCCGCAGGAGCACACTGCGTGGTCGGAGCCGCGCAGGCTGCACGGCCCGAATGTCCAAGACAGATCCCGGGGCCGGCGCAGAGCCGGCGATTGTGCCGCGACGGACGGATTACTCCATGCACGACCCCGATCGGGAGAGGCTGCAGCGCAGCCGCCGTCGATCCGAAATGGACCGGCTCAGCTGACGATCCTGCTGGTCCACTGTTACGCTTGCGACCATGATGGTCTGCGGCCGGAACGGCTGGCCGCACCCAGAACCGCGAAACAGAAGCCCGTACGCGTTAGTCTGGTTACGGTACTCGACGTCATTCTTGAACATGTGATATGCAGCGGTGAGCACCAGTTTCGGTTCTCCACGCACATCCAGGGGCGGCAGATGGGGCTCGCACAGAAGGGTGCGCGCCTCCCCGATCTTCGGCAGCGCTCCCAGATAATGGTGCGCTTGCATCAAGGCTTGGTAGCATGGCTCATCGGCCCGCTGAACGCGCCGCACCTCGATCTCGTTGAGCATGACTTTCCCGCGCGGACCCGGGCGCTCGTTATACAGCAGCAAATCGGCGCTGTTCAGCCCCAGGAAAGAGCCCTTGTGAAATGGTCTCTACGCGACGGACCTCTTAGATGGGTCTTGATCGACGTGTTGTACTCTGCGCGCGTACTCGTTCGGCGACAAGTATCCGAGTGATGAGGGCAGGCGGATTGGATTGTAAAAGCCGTGGATGTACTGTGCGATCGATCGGTGAGCGTCCTGCTTGGTCGCGTACGGCTCTGTCGCCTCCTCGCTCTTTAGTGTAGCGAAAATTCTCGTCCGTCATCGTCGTGATCAACAAGCGTGGTGTGCACGGTATGTCCTATGGACAGCTGGCTGCCTACATCGCGCTGGTGGGTCTGGCGCAGATTAATCCGGATGCAAAAGTGGGTGCCGTGCCGAGGATCTTGCACTTCTTTCAGGGGGTGCAGCATCCGCCGTCGGGTCTGACCGGATGGGGCCGGGCGCTGCTCCACGGGCTGTACCACAGGAACTCGGCGAGCACGTTGCAGGTCTGCGAGATAAATCTCAGTGTGCTGAAGAAAATCGAACAGTAAATCCGCTCGTCGCCGCGAACGAACTCGGGCCCCCGAGTGATCGGAGGCGGGGGCACGACGTTCGTCAGCTCGACTCGCCCGCTTCGGCCTGCCGCACCAGCAGTACCGGTATCGACGTGTGGCGCACGATGTACTCCGCGCTGCTGCCAAGCAGCAGGCGGTTCACGCCGTGACGGCCGTGGGTGCCGCAGACGATCAGATCGGCCTGCCACTGCTGGGCGCGCTGCACGATGCACTCCCCGACGGGGACGCCCAATTCCTCGAGGAGCACGGTTTGAACCGGGATGCCTGCTTCGTGGACCTGCGCCTCGGTCTGCTTCAGCAGTTGCGCCCCCGCTTCGCGCAGCGCTTTCGAGCCCGCATCGAGATTGACCGCCGCGATGTCGCCGGCGGCGACCCGCCATTCATCGACGACGTGCAGCAGCAGAATCTGCGCGCCCTGGTTGCGCGCCAGCTTGACGGCCTCGTTCAGGCCCTGGGCCGCCGCGGAACTGCCATCGACGGGGACGAGGATCCGTTGGTACATGCTGTGCCTCCGAGGTCATTTCGATGCGCATAGCGTACGCGCGAACGGGCCGGGCGGCATCAGGGAGGATGCGCATCCGGGCGCGACGCATGAAATAATCCCGCCTCATGCAACGCGCCGCCCGTTCCTGAGTCGAATCCCCATGCTCGGCGGACTCACCCGTTCTGTCTTGGCCCTCGCGGGCGCGCATCAGAACGTCGCGTACGGACTGGTCCTGCTGATATCCCTGTCCGAATCGCTGCCAGTGGTGGGCGCGTTCGTGCCCGGAGATGCGATCATCTTCGCCGTCAGCGCACTGGTGCCGACCGGAGCGCTGCGGTTGTGGCCGCTGGTTCTCGCCGCATTCGTCGGAGCCGTGCTCGGCGACGGCTTTGCCTTCTGGCTCGGCCGGCGCTACCACGCGGCCATCCTCGGCCGCTGGCCGTTTCGCCGTCGATCGCGGCTCGTGGCGCGCGGCGCGGCGTTCCTTGAGCGCCACGGCGGCAAAAGTGTGTTCACGGCCCGCTTCACCCCCGGAGTGCGGGCGATCGTGCCCGTGTTGAGCGGTGTGCTCTCCATGGATGCGGCCCGCTTCTACCTGATGAATCTGCTCTCGGCGCTGTTGTGGGCGCCGGCCCACATTTTCGCCGGTGCTGCCATCGGGGCCTCGTTCGTGTTGCTCGGCGCAGTGGCTGGGCGGCTCGCGCTCATCGCGGCCATCTTGCTGGTGCTGCTCGGATTGCTCTACGTGCTGATACGCTACCTGCTGCGTCGCGTCGCCCCGCACGCGCTCGCCGCCCAGGAGCGGGTGCGTGTCTGGGCGGCGGGGCGCAGCGGCTGGTTCGCGCGCCAGGTGCTTGCGGTGCTCGATCCGACGCGGCGCGAGATGCCAGGGCTCGCAGTGCTCATGGCCATCGTGCTGTCGAGTCTGTGGCTGTTCTTCGGCGTGCTGCAGGACGTCGTCGCCGGCGATCCGCTGGTGCGTGCCAACCAGGCGGTGTTTCACTTTCTGCAGGGTCTGCGCACCGAGTGGGTCGACCAGGCGATGGTGGCCGTCACCGAGCTCGGTGACGCCGGGGTCGTAGCCGCGGTTGCCGCCGCGGCGCTGGTGTGGCTCGCGTGGCGGCGCAACTGGCGCGCGGCCGTCCACCTGGTCAGCGTCGTGGCGGTCGCGGGGATCGCTACCGCCGTGCTGAAAATCGCGCTGCGCATCCATCGACCCGAACCGATCGATACTGGCTGGGATGCGTTCGCGTTCCCCAGCGGACATTCCGCGGCCAATGCTGCCTTGTACGGATTCCTTGCGATCATCACGGCATGGGAAGTCAAGGGTCGCTGGCGCCTGCCGATCACTGGCGCGATCGCCGTCTTGATCGGTGCGATCGCGTTTTCACGGGTTTATCTGGGCGCGCATTGGCTGTCCGACGTGCTGGCCGGGACCGCCTTTGGCATCGCCGCCGCTGCGCTGCTCGCGATCGCCTACCTGCGCCACGATCCCCCTCGGGTCGGCGCGACCGGGCTTTGCGTGAGCACCGGTGTGGCGCTGGCGCTTTTCGGCGGCCTGCACATCGTGCAGCGTCACGCATTCGACATGCGCCGCTACGCGGTGCGTCAGCAGATACAGTTGATGCCGCTCGAGACCTGGTGGCAGCACGGATGGAGCCGCCTGCCGGCTCGTCGCGTCGATCTGATCGGCGGAGCCGAGCAACCATTGACCTTCCAATGGGCCGGGCATCGCGCCGGACTGCAGCGCGAGCTCGCCGCGCACGGTTGGCAGCGTCCGCCGCAATGGACGCTGCGTACCGCGGCCCGCTGGTTCGAGCCACACATCGGGCTTGCGGACCTGCCGGTACTGCCGCATCTGCAGAGCGGTCATCGCGAGGTGCTCGTGCTGGTGCACCGCGGCGGCGCTGCGCACGAACGGTACGTTCTGCGGTTGTGGCGCTCGGGCACAGACCTGACCGCGGCGACGGTCACCGAGCCGTTGTACTTGGGCACGGTCATCACGGAGCGTTTGGAGCGCGTCGCGCCGGTCATGGCCGTGACACACACATTGCGCAACTATGACACGCCGCGCAACGTGCTGGCTCAGGCCCTTGCGCGCCAGCGTGTGCTGGCTCGGCCCGGAGAGAAGTCCGAGCCGGCTTGGGACGGCTGCGTACTGCTCGGTCGGCCGGCCCCGGCCCCGCACTTCGGGTTGCGCCCCACTGTTCAGTCGCGCAGTGCGCGTCGACGGCTCCACCAGCGCCGGACGGCGACGAGTGCCCAGACGGCCTCGACCAGTCCGAACGGCCAGGCACCCTGCAGAAATCCGTAGATTGACCCCAGGATGCAGGCGCCGCCGAACGCCAGGCTGTACACGGCTCGACGCTCCTCGAGCGCATAACACACCAGCATCGCCGTCACCGCGAATAGACCGAAGATCGTCAGAGGACTCATGCGGGCATTCTACGACTGTTGCGCGCCGGCGCCAGTCTTCGGGTGTGGGTCGCAATTTCCTCTGCGATCAACGTCTTGTCCCCGATAGCTCAAATATCGACCGCACAACTGTCACGAACACGCAACGCTTTCGCAACACTGACGTCACGTAGGGTCACTACCTTGCCCGCCCATTCTTTCGTCCACATCGAAGAAAGGCGGCGTCATGAATCCACGAGTGCAGTGTGCGGTGCAGATGATCCTGGGGGCGGTGCTCGTGAGCGCTGCGCTCCCGGCCCAGGCGGGGCAGAGCGGTGCTGCCGGAGCATCGGCAGCCGCGAACGCGAGCTCGAGTGCGGCAGCAAACGCAGCGATGGCGGCCGCGGCCACCGCAGCGGGCGCCGGCGCGCTGAAGCTCGTGACGATCGAAGGCTACCACGACTTCACCAGCCAGGTGCTCAGCGCCAAGCAGCTGCGCAATTCCTCGCAGCCGGCCGAGGCGGTCACGAAGACCATGATCGACCTGTTTGGTCCCGATGCGGGCGGTACGCAGGCGCTCAGCGTGCTGCCGAACGTCTACGTCTCGGGCACGAACAACTACAGCGCGACCGGCCGTCAGACGATTTCAATCCGCGGCATCAAGGTCGGGTACAACAGCATCCCGGGTGACGTGGAAACGAACGCGATCCAGGCCGAATTCGACGGCGTCCCGCTGAACAGCCTGAGCCAGGGCACGGCGTGGCACTCTGTCGAGGTGCCGATCGGCGCGCTGATGCAGGGCGAGAACGTTATCATCGGTCCCGGCAATCCGAGCGAGCGCTGGTACAGCAGCATGGGCGGGACCATCGACTTCATTCCGGTGCAGCCGAGTGCGCTCTCCGGCGGAAAGGTCACGTTGGCCGGCGGCAGCTCCTCGACCTACGATACCTCCGCGGTATACAACACCGGTGAAATCCACGGCTGGTCAACTGTCTTCGGTCTGGCCTCCGGGCGCAGCGATGCGATTCGGGATACCCAGGACAGTCTGCCGGCTGATACCGAGGAAGGGTACGTCAAAACCCGCAAGCAGCTGGCCAGCGGATCGGTGAGCTTCGGCTACTACTTCCAGCGCAACCATGAGTGGCGCCCGAACATGATTCCGCTCACGCCGCAGCCGTTGCTCAATACCGGTGGGCTCGGAATCGGTCAGCCGTACAGCCAGCAGACCTCGGGATTCTATGCGACGCTGCCGCGCTCGGTATGGCACAAGACCATCGAGATTCAGAATCACATGCTCTGGTCGCATCTGCATCTGAATCTCTCCAGCAGCCTGCATCTGTCGAACATCGTCTGGCTGCGCTTCGGCAAGGTGGTGCACTACCGCTCGAACAATTTCATCCTGCCGAGCAACCCGTTGTTCGCGCAGTATGGCGGCTCAGTGCAATCGAGCTTGCCGAGTAATCCGCTCCTGAATTACTCCGGTGCGACCAACGTCGAGCATTACATCGAGCATTCCAAGACGTTCGGTGATCGTCTCGCGTTCACGCAGGACTTCAACAGCATGGATACGCTGAAGTACGGCGGCTACATGATTTTCTCCCGTGCCAAGAGCGACTTCCAGGGGTATTCGGACTTCGATGGCAGTTCGCTCGCACAGCCGGAGCAGACGTTCTACAACACCACGAACAACATCTACTGGGCGGCGTTCGTGCAGGATGACTTCAGGCCCATTCCCCGTCTGAAGATCGTTCCGGGATTCCGCGTCGTCGGATTCGTTACCGATTTCTCGAACCTCAGTCCGCAGCAATTCTGCACGGAATACCAGAACAGCCCTCAGGTCGTGACTTCCTGCCAGAACGGTACCATGAACACTGATTTCGGTGCAGGCGGAGCCATCATGACGAATGGCGGGCAGACGATCAATTTCAGTGGATTCGATACCACGCCGGATTCGAACACCGATAACGTAAGATATGAACCCTCGATCGGAGTGAACTACGAGGTGCTCAACGACCTCAACCTGTTCGGGAATTTCTCGATTACCCGGCACAATCCAAACTCCGGGAATCTGGATCAATATCCGCTGAATCTGCAATCGCTCAAACCGGCGAAAGCGGAGACGTACGACTTCGGAGCGCGGTTCGCTGCGCTGCGCTTCGGGGGAATGCGTAATGTCTATGCGTCGCTCGATTTCTTCCATATTCTCTTGAGCAACGAGACGATCACGTACAACAAGGGCGCGAGTCCGATTGTCTACTTCGGCTACGGTTCGGCGGAGTACAAGGGCGTCGATTTCTCGCTGCACACGACGTTCAATCGTCATTGGAGCGGGTTTGCGAACTTCGGGTATCTGAAGGACAAGTGGCTCGAGTTTCAGGCTCCGAGCAGCGGCACCACGGCCTACGGATTGCCGATCTCGAATTCGCCTGAGGATACGCTGACGGCTGGCGTGACCTACCGGTTCCGTTTGCCGGTGGGCCGGATGAACGCGACGCTGTGGGATCAGTACGTCGGCAAGCGCTATCTGTTCGACAAAAACGCCGGAACGCCGACCACTCTGTCGATGCCGGCGTACGATCTGGTCAATCTCTCGCTGACTGCGAAGACCCATCTGTTCGTCGGGTCGATGCCTGGGGTAAAGAGCACGAACTTCTCGGTTCAGGTGCTCAACGTTGCGAACAAGGAATACAACTCCACGGAGTACGTCAGTTCCGGTGGGTATTTCCAGACGGCCTATGGCGGCTACATCATTGCTAATCCGGGTGCGCCGCGGCTGGTGTACGGATCGGTTACGCTGAAGTTCTGATATTCCCTGAGTCGAGTCACGCCAGTCCCGTGAAATGCGGGAGGCGATGGTGATTGAGGCGCGCAGGGACGCGCGCCGCCTGAGCGGGCGTTGTGCCGTGCCTCAGTGTGTCGGCCGCCTCGCTGCAGATCATTCCTTCCGAGGACCTCGCCCGTTCAACGGTGAATTCCGGTGCCGAGCGATGCCGTTCGCGATCCACCAGCCCGCGGATGCCGTCCGGGCGCGAAGGTGCACCGATCTGCATATGTCAAAGCGGAGTCGCTGGTAGTGCGCCAGATTGCCGGGCTGTGATCTTCGTCGCCGCCTCTCTCGACTGCGTCGGATATCTAGGACGCTAGGTAGCTAAAGATGCGTGACGACTCAGCACCGAATCTAGCAGCGCGGCGCGACGGGCACGGCCGATCCGCGGCTGCGCTCGACCTTGCCTGCCGCCGGGGACGCTGCGGAGGGATTCGATGATGTTCGCGGCCGTTGGGGGTGGCGTGGTTGCGCTGGCATTTGCGGCCTTCACCTTCATTCGGCACGGGCGCCCGGTTGGCGCCGTTGCGCTCAGCGGCCAAGAGCTGTTCGCGTCCACGCCGGATGCACTGCTGGTCGTTGACCAGCGCGGGCGAATCGTGCAGGCCAATCCACTTGCCGCGCAGCTGTTCGGGTGGACTGACGGAGCGCTGGTCGGAGAATCCGTCGAGCGGCTGGTGCCTGGCTTTCATGAGGAGTGCGAGACTGCGCGCCGCGAAGGTCGAGGCCGGGTCGCAGCCTCCGAATGGGGCCGAGTGATGCTCGGAACCCGCCGTGACGGCCACGAGTTTCCGCTCGAGATCAGCTTGAGCAGGCTGTCCTGCGGGGCGCTGGTTGCAGCGGTTCGCGATCACACCGAGGTGCGCGCGCAACTCGAGCAGAACCTCTTCCTCAATCGCATCTACTCGACGCTGGCCGAGACCAACCAGTTGATCGCGCGCTGCGAGAGCGAGGCAGAGCTGTTCGATCGGGTCTGCCAGATCGCGGTGCGCTTCGGAGAGCTGCGCTTGGCCTGGGTCGGCCAGGCCGATCCGGCCTCAGGGCGGATCAAGCCGCTGGCGCGCTGCAGCGGCTCGCGTCAGTTCGAGCGGTATCTGAACGATTTGTCCGTGTACGTCAGCGCGAGCCGCCCCGAGGGACGCGGACCGGTTGGAGTCGCGTGGCGCGAAGGGCATGCCGTGTTCGTGCAGGACTTCCGCCGAGACCCGCGCATGGCGCCATGGCGCACCGAGGGCGCGCCGGTATTGTGGGGCTCGTGCGCGGCGCTGCCGCTGCGCCGCGGCGCAGCGGTGTACGCGCTGCTCGTGCTGTACGACACACAGCCGGAGGCATTCACCGACAAGATCCGCGATCTGCTCGAGCGCATGGTCGTCGACATCGAATTCGCGCTCGATCGGATCGAGCTGCGCGCCGAACGGGAACGCGCGGCGCAGGAACTGCACGTCGCGGCGCTCGCCTTCGAGTCGAGCGGTGCGATGCTCGTGACGGATGCGGCTGGACGGATGATTCGGGTCAATGAAGCACTGCGCATGATGAGCGGTTACGGTCCGGACGAACTGCTCGGCCAGGAACTGCCGGTATTGTGCGCCGCCTCGCTGCCGCCGCTCGGGGAACTGCTCGCCCAGGTGCGCGTGTCCGCCCGTTGGCAGGCAGAGGTCTGGGCGCGGCGCAAGAACGGTGAGGAGTATCCGGTGTGGCTCTCGCTCACTGGAGTGCGCGGCGAGGACGGACGTTGGACGCACTACATCGCCGCGCTGACCGATCTGTCCGACCAGAGAGACTCCGAGCAGCACATCTCGCGTCTGCTGAATTTCGATGCACTCACCGGGCTGCCGAACCGGCGCTTCATGCTCGATCGGCTGCGTTCGGCCGTGCAGTGGGCCGAGCACGCGGGCGGTCACGGCGCGGCGCTGCTGATCGGACTGGACAAGTTTCAGGCCGTCAATGACATGCTCGGGCATCAGGCCGGCGACATCTTGTTGCAGCAGACCGCCGAGCGGCTGCGCGCGGCGGTTCCCGGGGAGGATCTGGTCGGGCGCGTCGGCGGGGACGAGTTCCTGCTGGTGCTCGAGGACCTCAGCGCCGATGCCACGCGCGCCGATGCGGCCGCGGCTCGCACCGCCGAGGATCTGCTCGCCACGATCTTGCAGCCGCATCTGATCGGCGGGCAGATGGTTTCGTGCTCGGCGAGCATCGGCATCGCGCCGTGGGGCGGACAGGCCGGAGCGGGGTTCAACGAGCTGCTCAAGCGCGCCGACGTGGCGCTGCATGCCGCCAAAGATGCCGGGCGCAACGCGGTGCGGCTGTTCTCCCCGGGGATGCAGCTCGCGCTCGAACGGCGGTCGCGGCTGGAGTCACGCCTGCGCCATGAGTTCAGCACCGATCAGCTCGAACTGTATTTCCAGCGGCGCGTCGATCTGCACGGCACGACCCTCGGCGCGGAGGCGCTGTTGCGCTGGAACGATCCGCAGCGTGGCGTGGTCTCGCCGCTCGAACTGATCCCGCTCGCCGAGGAGATCGGCCTGATTCACGAGATCGGCCGCTGGGCGCTCGGGCGCGCCTGCCGGCAGCTGTGCGAGTGGTCGCGTCCGGGCAATGCGGCGCGCGGGCTCAAAGTGGCGGTGAACATCAGCCCCAAGCAGCTCGCTGCCGAGCACTTCGTTGCCGAGGTCAGTGACATCATTGCCCGGACCGGCATCGATCCGGGCCTGCTCGAGCTGGAAATCACCGAAGGATTGCCGATCCATGACATGGATGACGTGATCCCCAAGATGCATGCCCTGCGCCGGCTCGGCGTCAGCTTTGCGATCGACGATTTTGGCATCGGCTATTCGTCACTCTCCTACCTGCGTCAGCTGCCGATCAGAATCCTGAAAATCGATCGCAGCTTCGTCACCGGCATGTCCCATCCGGGCGGGGAGACGCTCGTCCATACGATCGTGCAGATGGCGCGCAGCCTCGCTCTGGAGGTGATCGCCGAGGGCGTCGAGACACAGTGGCAGTGGGACACCCTCATCCGCCAAGGCTGCGATCAGTACCAGGGCTACCTGTTCGGGCGGCCGGTGCCCATCGAGGCGTTCGACCGGGACCTCATCGCGATCACCGCCGCCTGAGCGGCGAGGTGTGACGCTCGTCACGGCGCGGCAGCCCGGTGGCGCCCCGTGCTGCGGTCTGACCGCGATCTGGTCGATACCTCTCGGGGAGAAACCTCCGTTACGCTGCCGTCCATGTTGCAGGAGATGCCGACGTCCGTACCCGAATGTGACCCCTCGGCGGGGGCCTTCTATGCCTATGTCGGCTGGGCACGCAGCCTTCTCGGGCAGCTGCAGGGGATCTGCGTGCTCGATGGCGTGCTCGGCGTCCTGGAGTCCTGGGGTGAGCTGCAGGCAGCGCCGTGCGCCGCACGGATGCGCGATCTGGGGTGGCTGACGGGCGGTCCGCTCGAGCCCGTTCGCGAGGTCCGCGCGGGTTTGCAGCAGGTGCTGCTGCCGCTGGCCTCGGCCGACGGGGTGCTGCTGGGCGCGGTGGTGCTGTCGTGCGCCGGCGCGCACCCTGAGCAGGCGCCCGATCCCGTCGCGGCGCTGCAGCCGCTCATGGGTTGCCTGCGTCGGCAACTCGAGGAGGATAAGGCACGCAAGACGGCGCTACAGCTGCTCACCGAGCGCACTGCGGATCTGCAGTGGCTGCTCGAATTGCCCGGCCCGGCGCAACAGACGTCCGGCGGCCGCTCGAGCCTGCACGCACTGCTCAGCGCGGCCACCACCCGCATGCGCAGCGCCCTCGGCGTTCTGTACCTGCCTGATAACCATCTTTGCCTGCTGCAGTCCGGCGCGGCGATCCCGGACGAGGAGTGTGCCGAGGTGTGGCAGCGCTCCCGCGTGCAGATGAGCGCCTGGGTGCGCCAGAAGCGCCGGCCGCTGGTACTGAACGGTCGCGGCGGCAGCGCTGCGCCGCGCTGCAAGATTCTGCTCGCGCCGATCGCTGCGGATTGCGGTCCGGTGCTCGGCGTGCTGGCCTTTTTCCGTCCGTCCGGTGCGACGGACTTTCGCCAGCGTCATCTGCTGCTGGCCGGACACCTCGGTCGTCTGGCGGCAGGGATCGTCGACTCGCAATTCGACAGCGTCACGGGACTGTACACCCGCGAGGGTCTGGAGCAGGTTTACTCGCGCGTCCTCGGTGCGGCCAACGACGGCTGCCACAGCGTGCTGTACCTGGACGTCGATCAGATGCACGTGGTCAACGAGCTGTACGGCTTCGAAATCGGCAACGAACTGCTGGTGCGTGTCGCAGATCTGCTCGCGCCCCCGCAACTACCGGACAATGCGCTCGCCGCGCGCATTGCCGCCGACCGCTTCGCGGTACTGCTGCCCGATACCGATACTCCCGTGGCGGCCGTGCTCGCGCAGCAGTTGCAGGAGCGGATCTGTCGCCTCGCCATTGGACCGGTGGACAACCCCATCGACGTGTCCGTCAGTGGTGGCGTGGCGGCGCTGTTGATGCTGCCGCAGGGTTTGGCACGGGCCCTAGCGGCCGCGGAACTGGCCTGCAAGACGGCCAAGAAGCGAGGCCGCAATCGCCTCAAGGTCGATAGCTGCGATGACGGAACCATGCTGCGTCGGCACGTCGATGCAGTAACGGTCGGACAACTGCGGGCGGCGCTGAAATCCGATCAGCTGATGCTCTATGCGCAGCGTATCGAACCGCTGCGTAACCGGAGCTTGCCGGGCGGGTACGAGGTCCTGGTGCGCCTCAACGATCCGACCGAGGGCGTCGTGCTGCCCGGGAGTCTCGTTGCCGTCGCGGAGCGCTACCAGATGCTGCCGGCGATCGACCGCTGGGTGGTCCGCAAGACGCTGCAGACGCTCGCGGCGCACCGTGCGGCGCTCGAGGAGAGTGGTGTCGGCATTTCGATCAATCTCTCCGGACAGTCGATCGGCGATGAGGCGTTCGCGCGTCAGCTCGGTGAGGAGCTGCGCGCTGCGCAATTGCCGCCCGGCATCATTACCTTCGAGATCACCGAGCAGGCCGCGGTGAGCAGCCTGGCGCGGGCCGAGGAAATCATCCGCAGGCTCTCGCAGTGGAACTGCCGGTTCGCCCTCGATGATTTCGGCACCGGCGCGAACTCACTCACCTATCTCAACGCCCTGCCGATCGCCCGGGTGAAGATCGACGGCTCGTTCGTGCGCGAAATCCTGACTAATCCGCGATCCCAGGCGACGGTGCGCGGCATCGTCGAACTGGCGCGGGGATTCTCCATCGACACGGTGGCGGAGTTCGTCGAGAACCGCGCGATTGCCGAGCGGGTCGGGGAACTCGGCGTCGATTACGCGCAGGGCTACGCCTTCGGTCGGCCCGAGCCGCTCGAAGAGGTGCTCGAGAGACTGAAGGAGGAGGACTCGCAGCGCCTGTTGCTCGAGGTTTAGAGCCGCCGAGCGCACGATTCGCCGGTCCGATCGGGTATGCTCCGCACCTATGAAGCAGCGTGCGCGGGAGAGCAGCCGCGGCAAAGCGGCGAAGATGACCGACATCGCCCGCCTCGCGGGAGTGCACGTGTCGACGGTTTCGCGGGCGCTCGCGGGCAGCCCGCTGGTCGAGGCCGGCAAACGCAAGCGCATCGAGCAGCTCGCCCTGGAGCACGGCTACGTCGTCAATCCGGTGGCCCGCAGTCTGCGGCTGAAGCGTACGCAGATGGTTTCGGTGATGATTCCGCTGCAGCACGAGGCGGGCCAGCCGCTGACCGATCCGTTCTTCGTCGCCATGCTCGGTCATCTGGCCGAGGCGGTCACGCAGCGCGGCTACGGACTGCATCTGCAAAAGGCGGTGCGCCCGACGCATGAATGGCTGGGCGATGCGATCGCTTCGGGCCGCAGTGACGGCATTGTGGTGATCGGTCAGAGCACCGAGCACGAGACGCTGCAGCGCGCCGCAGACACCTATCTGCCGCTGGTGGTCTGGGGAGCGCAGCTGCCGGGCCAGAAATACTGCTCGGTGGGCTCGGATAATCCCGGCGGTGCCCGCGCTGCGGTGCGCCATCTGCTGCAGTCCGGCCGGCGGCGGATCGTCTTCCTCGGTGATCCGACCGGACCGGAGCTGCGCCAGCGCTACGAGGGCTATGAGCGCGCCCTCGAGGGCGCGCCGCGCGGTACTGCGCCGGCGCGCCTGGTGCCGGCACATCTGACGCCGGATGCGGCGTATCAGGCGGTGCGCGATTGCCTGCAGGCCGGGGAATCCTTCGATGCGTTGTTTGCAGCCACCGACGTGATTGCGATCAGTGCCATGCGCGCGCTGGCGAACGAGGGCCGTTCAGTGCCTCAGGATGTCGCGGTCGTCGGCTTCGATGACATTGCGATCGCTGCGCACACGACACCCAGTCTGACCACGGTGCGTCAGGACGTCGAATTCGGCGCGCGCACACTCATCGATTTGCTGTTCCGTCGCATTGAGGGAGAAGAGACCGAATCGGTGACCTTGCCGGTCGAGCTGATGATCAGGGAGTCGGCGCCGCGGTGAGCGTGGCTGGCGCTTCCGGCGCGTATTCAAGCTGCTCCATGGCACGCAACCGTCGCCGCGAGGCGCCGCTCAGCGCATTGACTGCCAGACCGAGCGCGAGCAGCAGTGCGAATCCCGTGGCGAGCACGAATCCATAGCGCGGACTGCGGTAGGCGTCGCTGACCGCACCCATGGCGAAAGGCGCGAGCGCCGCGGCGAGCGCCGTAAATGCCAGCAGCAGCCCCGACACCCGGCCGTGCTCGGCCTTTGGGAACCCGCTGATGCCCTTGGAGTTGATGGTCGGGTAGATCACCGACATGAACAGGCCCGAGAGCGGCAGCAGGATCAGCCCGAGACGCGAGCCGCCGGCGAGACTCCCGGCGAAACAGCCGAAGATGGCGATGCTGAGGACGGCGAGTGCCGTGGTCCAGGAACAGCGCGCGAGCAGCCACGCTCCGAGCAGCCGGCCGGTGGCACGCAGCACGAAGAATGCCGTCAGTGCGTAGGGGACGAACGCGATGAGCGCGCCGTGGTAGAAGCCGAGATATGTGGGCATCCACACGTAGATGGCGACCTCGACCGCAACGTAGAGCGAGATGAGGCAGGAGAAACTGAGTGCGTACGGGTCACGCAGCAGAGCTAGGGTGGGCAGCAGGCCTGCCGGCGGGCGCCCGGTGCGCCGCTCCGCGGGATATTCGGCAATCAGGGCGAGCACGATGAGCAGGGCGCATACGCCGGCGGCGATCACGTAAAGCCACTTCCACGACAGCCGCTTGGTGAGCAGCAGCGCGACGACGGCCGGACCGATGATCGAGCCGATGCCGAAGAAGCCCTCGAGCAGGTTCATCAGGCCGGTGTGCTGCGCCGTCGAGCGCGAAACGTCTCCGACGAGTGCCAGCGCGCCGGTCTTGAAGATGCTGACGCCGAGTCCCTCGAGCGCCAGCAGAGCGACGAACTGCCCGAAGCTGCTGCCGAGGGCGAACAGCGCCGAGGCCACCCCGTACAGGGCCAGCCCGATGATGATGGTCGGCTTGCGCCCCAGGCGGTCGGCGAGAAACCCGAGCAGCACCGCGCCGGCGGCCATTGCGGCCATGGGCGCATATTGGAAGGCCGAGGCGGCCTTCATGCTCAGGTGAAACTCGGCGATGATCTTCGGGATGACGCTGCCGACGGCATCGGAGGTCATGGCGAACATCAGAAACATCAGACAGGTGAGCGCGCGGATGATGACGAAATTGCGCGTGGTAGTCGGCGACTGCCCGGTCATGTGCCCCCCTTTACATTATCATACAATCGATTGCATTATAGCCGTGACCGGCCTCGCCGTAAACCGACCGCGCCTCCCCCATGAAGAATCAAGTTCAGCTCATCACCTACGTGGATCGTTTTGGCGGCGGTACGCTGCGCGAGCTCGAAGCGCTGCTCACCGGGCCGCTCGATGGGGTGTTCGGCACGGTGCACCTGCTGCCTTTTTTTGACCCGATCGACGGTGCTGATGCCGGCTTCGACCCGATCGATCATACCCGCGTCGATACGCGCCTCGGCACGTGGGAGGATGTGGCCCGTCTCGGGCGACATGTCGATCTCATGGCCGACGTGATCGTCAATCACATGTCGTGCGACTCGCCGCAGTTCAAGGACTTTTCGCAGCGCGGACACGCGTCAGCCTACGACGGGCTGTTTCTGACGCTCGAATCGGTGTTCCCCGATGGGGCGCACGAGCATGAACTGACGGCAATCTACCGGCCACGGCCCGGGTTGCCGCTGACGGCGGTGACGCTCGAGAATGGGGAGAAGCGCATCCTCTGGACGACCTTCACCCCGCAGCAGCTCGATATCAACGTGCGTCACCGTCAGGGACGAGCTTACCTCGAGAGCATCCTGAAGACCTTCAGCGAGCACGGCATCCGCGCCATTCGGCTCGATGCCGTCGGGTACGCGATCAAGCGCGCCGGGACGAGCTGCTTCATGCTGCCGGAGACGTTCGAGTTCATCGGCGAACTGACCACGCTTGCGCGCTCGCTCGACATGGAGGTCCTCGTCGAGGTGCACTCTCATTACCTGCGCCAGATCGACATCGCGGCGCGGGTGGATTGGGTGTACGACTTCGCGCTGCCGCCGCTCGTCCTGCACGCGCTGTTCAATGGAACGGCGGGCTACCTGAAGCACTGGATCGAGATCCGTCCGCGCAACGCCTTGACGGTGCTCGACACTCACGATGGGATCGGCGTGATCGATGTGGGGCCCGAGGCCGGCACCGGCCGGGACGGATTGCTGCCCGCGGCCGAGATCGATCGGCTGGTCGAAACCATCCATGAGCGCAGCGGCGGAGAGAGTCGCCGCGCGACCGGCGCGGCCGCATCCAACCTCGATCTGTATCAGGTGAATTGCACCTTCTACGACGCGCTCGGCCGCGTCGATCGGGATTACCTGCTGGCGCGCGCCGTGCAATTCTTTCTGCCCGGGATTCCCCAGGTCTATTACGTCGGCCTGCTCGGCGGCGGAAACGACATGCCGCTGCTCGAGCGTTCCGGCGTGGGGCGCGACATCAACCGCGGTCGCTACGGCCTGCACGAGGTACTCCGGGAGCTCGCACGGCCCGTTTGCACAGATCTGCTGCGCCTGATCCGGCTGCGTAACACACACCCGGCGTTCGGTGGTGCGCTACGGATCGGGCGCACGGCGCCCAACGTTCTGGCGCTGCGCTGGGAGGCGGGCTGCGCCCACGCCGAACTGATCGCGGACTTCGCCGCGCGCCGCTGGACGGTCCGTCACGGGGAAGGCGCAGCCTCGGAGTCCCTCGAGTTCGCGTGCTGCCCGGCGCTCTGGTCGGACGCACCGCGGGACACCGTGTGGCAGGGCTGAAGCCCGCGCACGGCCGCGTTATGCTGTGCAGGGCGTTCCTCGGGGCGCAACGCGGTCAATCGGGGGGGATGACGTGAACAGGCGAGCACTGTACGGAGCCATCGAGGCGGGCGGGACGAAGTTCGTCTGCGCGGCGGGCTACGGGCCGACGGACATTGCGCCGCAGATGCGCACCGTTATTGCGACGACGACGCCCGCCGAAACCCTCGCGGCGGTAGTTGCATTCTTCGAGCAGGTGCGCGCGAACGCCGGCGCATTCAGCGCATTTGGCGTCGGTGCCTTCGGGCCGGTGGACATCGAGCCTCGCTCGGACACCTGGGGGTCGATACTGAGCACGCCCAAGCCGGGCTGGGCCGGGACTTCCCTGGTGGCGCCGCTCGAGCGCTTCGGGTGCCCGGTCGCGCTCGACACCGACGTCAACGCCGCGGCGCTCGCCGAGGCGCGACTTGGCGCCGGACGGGATGCAAACTCGCTCACTTACGTCACGGTCGGGACCGGGATCGGCGGCGGTGTGATCGAGCAGGGCCGCTCGATTCGCGGCCTGCTGCATCCGGAGATGGGGCACATCCGTGTACGCCGTGATCCGCGTGATGGGCAATTCCGCGGCGTCTGTCCGTTTCACGGCGACTGTCTCGAGGGCCTGGCGAGCGGTCCGGCGATCGTGGCGCGCTGGGGGGCGCCGATGAGTGCGCTGCCGATCGGACACGCCGGACCTGACATCATCGGTGGATATCTCGGGCAGCTCGCCGCCACGATCGCGCTCATGTACGCGAGCGAGCGCATCGTGTTCGGCGGTGGCGTCATGAGCGGAGCCGATCTGCTGCCGCGCATCCGCGCGGTCGCCACCGAGCAGCTCGGCGGCTATCTGCCGATCGAGGCGCGGGCGGGCGGATTCGAGCGCCTGATCGTGGCTCCGGCGCTCGCCGGCCAGGCCGGAATCACCGGCGCGCTGTTGCTCGCCATGGGTTGAATCCGCGTTGCCAGGGCGCAACTGCAATCGTCTGCGCCCGGATTGCAAACGTTTGTATCTTGTGGTCTACTTTTGCCGCGCCCGCGTATCACGACGCGGTGCAGTAGGCGTCAAAGTGTCAATAGGGGGAGGTCACGTGAAATATCTGAAGTCGCAACAGCAATCCCATTGCATCCGGGTGCCGGCCGTCGCCGCGCGCACCGTGACGTTCATGAGCGTTGCAGCCGCCGTCTCAATGGCACTTGGCGCGGCACAACTTGCCGCGGCGGCGCCCGCGCGACCCGCGGCAGATGCCGCGTCCGCGCAGGCGGCAAACGGCGCCTCGGGCGGCCCAGCCACGATGATCGCCGCGCCGAGCAATATGCTGCAGCAGGTGGTCGTCACCGCTTCGGTTCAGTCGCGCAGCAACCTGGAGACCTCCGAGCAGGTCACTACGATTCCGAGCAAGCTGATTGTGGCCATGGCGCCGCAGTCGATCGCCGAGATGCTGCGCCTGATTCCCGGGGTGTCCGTCCAGGATCAGGCTGGTAGTGGCGGCAATGCGAATTTCACCGTGCGCGGCCTGCCGGTGACCACCGGTGGTGCGCCGTTCGTGCAGATCCAGGAAGATGGGCTGCCGCAGGTGCTCTTCGGCGACATGAACTTCGGCAATAACGATTACTGGACGCGCTTCGACGTCTCGGAGCAGATGCAGGCGACCGTGGGCGGCAGCGCCGCGACGCTCGCCGCCGGGGCTCCGGGGGCGGTCATCAACTTCATCAGTGCGACCGGCCGGCACAAGAGCGGCGAGTTCACTTTGTCGCAGGGTCTGGGGTTCGGACAGACCAAGGCGACGTTCGCGGTCGGCGGCCCGATCAACAAGACCTGGCGCTACCACCTCGATGGCTTCTACGTGCATGGCACCGGGCTGCGCGATCAGGGGTTCATCGGCGTCAACGGCTACCAGCTCAAGGGCAACATCACGCACGACCTCGCTGCGCACAAGGGTTTCATCCGCCTGTATGCGAAGCTGCTCAACGATCGAGAGGAATACAACGCAGGCGGACCGGTGAGCGCCGTTGGCAGCGGCAACACGCTCTCGAGCATCTCCGTCTACCCGGGCTTTGACGTGCGCACTGGCACCACCGTGGGGATTTACAACCAGTCGATCACCTATCTCAGCAACCTCTCCGGGCAGTTCGCGCAGACGCCCAACGACGGTATTCACCCGCGTGTCGACTCACTCGGTGCTGAGCTGTATTTCCTGCCGGGAGGAAACCTCTCGGTCGATGACAAGTTTCGCGTCAGCTGGATCAATGGTACGTTCGCCGCGCAGTTCTTCGGTCTCGGCAATACCGCCTCGATCATCGGCAGTACGGTCAACGGACAGACGGTCGGCCAGGTCGTCTACGCCGCCGGGCCGAATGCGGGTCAGGCGTACTCCGGGCTGGTGAATAACAACGCCCAGATCTACACCAACATGCACAATATGGGCAACGTGGTGAATGATATGTCGGTGCAGGACCACTGGCGAACTCCATACGGCAAGCTGCATGCAGGCGGCGGCCTGTTCTATATGTCGCAGACCATCGATCAGAGCTGGCATCCGAACGCGCAGCTGCAAGCCGTGAGCGGCAGCAATCCGCAGAACTTGGATCTGATCAGCACCGCCGGTCAATTGCTCAGCAATAATGGAGTGACCGGATACAATACCAACTGGGGTGCGAGCGTGGATCGGCTGTACAACATGAACGTCACCGATACGGCTCCGTACCTCGACCTGACCTGGAGCATCGATCGGCTGCAGCTGCAGGGCAGCGTCCGTCAGGACGACTACCGGGTAAGCGGCTGGGCCGAGAGCGCCAGTGCCGCAACCACTCACGTGGGCTATCTCAGCGGCGGGATGCTGAGCGCCGCGGGCGGCCTCGGGACCCCGCTGGTGTCTTACTCGACGATCGATCCGAGCACCTACGAGCCGCTCGACTACGGCATCAGCTACCGCTCCTGGTCGATCGGCGCGCTGTACATGCTCAACGACAGCACCAGCGTATACATCCGCGCCAGCCGCGGCGGTAAGCCGAACACCGATCGCAACATCCTCTCCGGATACACCAACCCGAACGGGTCGCTCAATGCCTCGGGCGCCGGCAAGGCGCTCGACATCGTGTTGCAGCAGGAGGCTGGCATCAAGCACGAGGGTGAGTTTCTCGGGGGCAGCTACGGCGTGACGCTCTCGTACTTCCACACCAGCTTCAGCGAGTCGAGCTTCGATCTGACCCAGCCGGTGGCGACCCGCTACTTCAACGAGAAGTACTCGGCGAGCGGTGGGGAATTCGAGGCGACCTGGGCGGTCGGGGGCTTCTCACTGTATGCGCAGGCGACCTATCAGAACCCGAAGGTCGACTCCAATGAAGTCGGACCGAGCCCGAGCCAGCTGACCAGCCTCGGCTCCGGATTCCTGCCGCCCGGGATGTCGAAGCTCATGTGGGTGCTGGCGCCGACCTACCGGTGGCATGCCCTAACCGGTGGGCTGGTCTGGCAGGGCCAGAGTCAGCAGAACATCGGTGGTCCAGTGCCGTTCTACTCCCCGGAGCAGGATTTCCTCGATGGCTTTGTTTCCTACGCGTTCACGCGGCATTTGTCCGCGGCACTGCATGTGAATAATGCGTTCAACAGTCTCGGGGTCGGCGGTGGTGGCGCGGTGACTACCGGCCCAGGGGTTGTCGGCGTGAGCGCGGAGCCCGGACGCACCGTACTCGCCAGCGTGACGATGAAGTTCTAAGCTCCCGATTCCCGGCGCGGGCGCACGCGACCGCGCCGGGAATCCCGGGGGGCTCTTTGCGCGAGGGCGAACATGTCAGGCTCGAGCCGCAGGATTGAGCAGATCGTGATCGTCGGGGGCGGCTCGGCGGGCTGGATGAGCGCCGCGGCGCTCGCCCGCACGATCGAGCGCGATTGCCGCATCACGCTCGTCGAATCCGAGGAGATCGGCATCGTCGGGGTCGGCGAGGCGACGATCCCGCCGATCCGGCTGTTCAACGAAATGCTCGGCGTGCCGGAGGAGGAGTTCCTGCGGCGCACCCAGGGGACGTTCAAGCTCGGCATCGAGTTCATCGACTGGGCGCGGCTCGGGCAGCGCTACTTTCATCCCTTCGGCAGCTACGGGCGGCCGTTCGATCTGGTGCAGCTGCAGCATCACTGGCTGCGGGCCCGGGCGGCCGGCCAGGCCGGGGGGCTCGAGGAGTATTGCATGGCCTGGGCGGCCGCGCGGGCCGGGCGCTTCGAGCATCCGGCGACCGATCCGCGCAATGTGCGCTCGACCTATCTCTACGCGTACCATTTTGATGCGCACCTGTACGCGAAATTCCTACGCGAGTACGCCGAGGCCCGCGGCGTGCGGCGCATCGAGGGCAAGGTGGTGGCGGTCGAGCAGCACCCCGAGAGCGGATTCGTGCAGGCGATCCGCCTGGAGAACGGCAGCGAGCTGCGTGGCGAGCTGTTCATCGACTGCTCCGGGATGCGTGCGCTGCTGATCGAGGGGGCGCTCGCAACCGGCTTCGAGGACTGGTCGCACTGGCTGCCGTGCGATCGTGCGCTCGCGGTGCCGAGCGCGCGGACCGACCTGCCGCCCTACACACGCTCGCAGGCCCACACCGCCGGCTGGCAATGGCGCATTCCGCTGCAGCATCGCACCGGCAACGGCCATGTGTTCGCCTCGCAGTGGATGAGCGATGCGCAGGCAGCCGAGGTTCTGCTCAGCCATCTCGACGGTGCGCCGCTCGCAGAGCCGAGGCTGATCCGCTTCACCCCTGGGCGACGCCGGGTGCACTGGAACAAGAACGTCATCGCCATCGGCCTCTCGAGCGGCTTCCTCGAGCCGCTGGAGTCCACCGCGTTGCATCTGATTCAGGCGGGAATCTCCAAACTCATCGCCTACTTCCCCGACCGGGACTTCGATCCGCTCGTGATCCGCGAGTACAACCGCGTGGCGAACGCGGAGCTCGAGCGCATCCGGGATTTCATCATCCTGCACTACCATCTGAACAGCCGCACCGACGGGGAACTGTGGCGCTATTGCGCGCAGATGACGGTGCCGGAGAGCCTGCAGTACAAGATTGAGCATTTCCGCCGGTTCGGACGGATCTTGCCGAGCGAGATGGACATCTTCGGGCCGACCAGCTGGCTCGCGGTGCACATCGGTCAGATGAACTGGCCCGAGCGCCAAGACCCTCTGCTCGAGTACCGCACCTTCGATGCCGTGCCGTACCTCGAGCAGTTGCGCCGCACCTTGAATGCGGCCGCGCTCGGCATGCCGACCCATCAAGACTACATTGCGCGGCATTGCCGCAATTCCTGACGGGTCATGAGGGGGGCGATGCATAAGTTATTGTCGCTGGCCGCTATGGTGCTGGCCGTTGGGGTGCTCGGGATGCCGATGGGGCAGGCGAGTGAGCCGATGCACTTCTACGCGCGGCCGGCGAACGGGCTCGCACTCACCCCGCCGATGGGCTGGAACAGCTGGAACCACTTCGGCTGCCATGTGAACGCGACGCTCATCGAGCGCGAGGCGCGCGCCATGGTGAGCTCCGGCATGAAGGCCGCCGGTTACCGCTACGTCATCATTGATGACTGCTGGCAGGGGACACGGGGTCCCCATGGCAACATTCATCCCGACCCGAAGCGCTTCCCGAAGGGCATGAAGGCACTCGCCGATTACGTCCACTCGCTGGGACTGAAGTTCGGGATCTATTCGGACGCGGGTGCCGAGACGTGCCAGGGCCGACCCGGGGGCCGCGGCCATGAGTATCAGGATGCGCTCACCTATGCGCGCTGGGGCGTTGATTATCTCAAGTACGACTGGTGCAACACCGGTGGCGAGCGTCCTCGCACCGCCTACGCGACCATGGCCGATGCGCTGCACGCCGCCGGCCGGCCGGTCGTGTTCAGCCTGTGCGACTGGGGGGTGCGCAAGCCCTGGCGCTGGGGAGCTGCGGCCGGCGGTAATCTCTGGCGCACGACGCCGGACATCTGGGATGCCTGGCGGGGCCACCACGGCTTCGCCCTCGGGATGCTCAATATCCTCGACCGGCAGGTCGGGCTCGCGCCCTATGCGGGACCCGGGCACTGGAACGATCCGGACATGCTCGAGATCGGCAACGGCGGCATGAGCGAGGCCCAATACCAGGCCCAGTTCAGCCTCTGGGCCCTGCTCGCCGCGCCGCTCATCGCCGGCAATGATCTGGCGCACATGGATGCGCAGACTCGAGCGATCCTCACCAACCGCGAAGTGATCGCCGTCGACCAGGACCGGCTCGGCATCGAGGGCCGGCCGGTGTACCGCCACGGAGCTGCCGAGATCTGGGTCCGTCCGCTTACCGGCGGTCGCGAAGCGGTGGTGCTGCTGAACCGCGGCGCTGAGCCGCTCAGCATCCGCCTCACCTGGGCCGAACTCGGCCTGCCGGAGTACCTGCCGCTGCGGCTGCGCGACCTGTGGCGCCATCGGGATCTACCCGTGGCGACGCGTGCGGTCCGCTTTGACGTGGCGCCGACCTCGGTGATCATGCTGACCGAGACGCCGGTGCGGCCCGGCCGCTCCGAGTGAGATTCAACAAGACAGGGGGCTCGATGAACGCGGTTCTCGCCAAGGGCATCTTCGTCGGCGGACTCACCGGTCTGTTGTTCGGATTCGATACGGCGGTCATCGCCGGTGCGACCCACGGGCTCGCGGTGACGTTCGCGTTGAACCCTGCGGGTCTGGGTTGGACCGTCTCGAGTGCTTTGTGGGGGACGCTCGTCGGGGCGCTGCTCGCCGGGTACCCCGGCGACCGATTCGGAGCGCGCAACTGCCTGCGCGTCATTGCCGCGATGTACCTGCTCTCGGCGCTCGGCAGCTTCGCCGCACCGACTCTGCCGCTGTTCATTGCCGCGCGGGTGCTCGGCGGACTGGCGATCGGCGCCTCGACTGTGCTCGCCCCGACGTACCTGGCCGAGATCGCGCCCGCCGAGCGGCGCGGGGCGCTGGTGGGCGTGTTCCAGCTCAACATCGTCTTTGGCATCCTGGTCGCCTACCTCAGCAACTATCTGATCGGAGTGCACCTCGCCGGGCCCGACGCCTGGCGCTGGAAATTCCTCGTGGCGGTGTTCCCGGCGGCCTTGCTCGGCGTGCAGCTGTTCTCCATTCCCAACAGTCCGCGCTGGCTCGCGGTCCGTGGACGCGCCGTCGAGGCGGCGGATGTGCTGGGCCGCATCGGCGTCCCGGATGTCGCTGCCGAGCTCGAGCGTTACGCGCGCGCCGATCGTTCGGCATCCGGTGCCCTGGCGCGGCTCTCGTGGCGGCGGCACGCGCGCCCGATGCTGCTCGCGATGGGCATCGCCGCCTTCAATCAGCTCTCGGGCATCAATGCCATTCTCTACTACCTCAACGACATCTTCGCCGCCGCCGGTTTCGGTCGGGTGTCGGCCGCCGCTCAGGCGGTGCTCATCGGGGCCACCAACTTCGCCTTCACCCTGCTCGCGCTCGCGGTGATCGATCGGTTCGGGCGGCGCACGCTGCTCAAGGTCGGTTCGCTCGGCCTGATCGTCTCGCTCGCGGCCACCGCCTACATCGAGCTCTCCGGCGCACACCAGCACTGGCTGCTGTGGATGCTCGTGTTGTTCATCGCCTCGTTCGCGTTTTCCCAGGGCGCGGTCATCTGGGTGTACATCGCCGAGATCTTTCCCACCGAGGTGCGCTCGCGCGGTCAGGGTCTCGGTGCGTCCACGCACTGGTGCATGGATGCACTCATTGCCACCTTCTTTCCCATCGCGGCGGCCTATTCGAAGGGTCTGCCGTTTGTCTTTTTCGCCGTCATGATGGTGGTGCAGCTGGTGGTGGTCACGCGGTATTTCCCCGAAACGCGCCGGGTGCGCCTGGAAGACATGGAGAAGGCCCTTGAACGGGCGTGAGCGGCGGGCGGCGCTGGTGGCGCTGGGCGCGCTGCTGCTGGTCTTTGGCGCCGCAGGGGCGCGGGCGATCGCGGGCACCTCTGGGTATGACCAGATTTATCGTCCGCAGGTGCATTTCACTCCAGCACGGCACTGGATGAACGATCCGAACGGCCTGGTGTATTTCCACGGCTGGTATCACCTGTTCTTCCAGTACAACCCCTACGGCATGCGCTGGGGCAACATGAGCTGGGGACACGCCGTCAGCCGCGACCTGCTGCACTGGCGGCAGTTACCGGTGGCCATCCCGCAGGGCCGCCGCTCGATGATCTTCTCCGGCAGCGCGGTCGTCGATGGGCACGACACCAGTGGCTTTGGCGTCGGCACTCGTGCACCCCTGGTGGCGATCTACACCGCCAATCCGCGCCATGGACCGGGGCCGCAGACCGAGAACCTCGCCTACAGTACCGATGGCGGGCACACCTGGCACAAGTACGCCGGCAATCCGGTGCTCAACATCGGGCTGAATAACTTCCGAGATCCGAAAGTACTCTGGTACGCCCCGCGGCGCGAGTGGATCATGGTGGTCTCGCGGGCCGCCGCCCGGGAGATCTCCTTCTATGCCTCGAAGAATCTGAAGACCTGGCGGCACACGGGCAACTTCGGTCCCGCCGGGGACACCCGCGGCGTGTGGGAATGTCCGGATCTGTTCCGCCTCCCGGTCGTGAACCGCCCCGGGCAATTCCGCTGGGTGCTGAAGGTCGACGTCCAGCAGCACCACCCGGGCACCGGCGGGGGCGGGCAGGTGTTCATCGGGCACTTCGACGGGACGACGTTCCGCGCGGCGGCCCAGCCCCCGCAGGCTCTCGATCTCGGTGAGGACTACTACGCGAGCGCCTCCTGGTCGAACCTGCCGGGCGCCCCTGGCACCGTGATCACGCTCGGCTGGATGGACAACTGGCTCTACGCTCAGGATGCGCCGACTGCGCCCTGGCGCGGCGCGATGGCGTTTCCGCGCCGCCTCGCGCTGCGGGATCAAAACGGCCGCGACTGGCTCATTCAGCGTCCGATTGCGGCGCTGGCCAAGCTGCGTGTGGCGCGGCGGCAGTTCGGCAGTTTCGTGGCCCCGGCCGGCCGGACGCTGCTCACGGTGCCGCCGCTAGGCGCGGCGCACGAGATCCGCGCGCGGGTGCTCGTCGGACGGCACGGCCGCTTCGCGTTCACGATCGGCTCGCCGGACGGACGAGACGTGCGCATAGGGTACGCGGCGGCGACGGGTCGGTTCACGGTCGTGCGCTCGGGCCATTACCGATTCTCCCCGTCCTTCGACTCGCGCAACAGCACGCGCTTGCCGGGTCACCCGCGCGTCATCGAGCTGGACCTGATCATCGATCGCTCGTCCGTCGAGGCGTTCGTGGATCGCGGCGAGCTCACCGTGGCGGAACGGATGTTTCCGCGCGGTGGGGCCTATACGGTCCGGGTGCGCTCGAGCGGATCGCGCATCGAGCGCATGGACCTGTGGCGGCTGCGCGGCATTTGGCCGGCCCGGCGCCGGGCCCGACCCTGAGCCCTCGGCAGCGCCCTCAGCCGCGCCGGGCCGGCTTCGGCTGAATGGCGCGTGGCATGTCGAGGGTCTGCGGGCGCAAAGACTCTTGGTATGCCGCGGCAAAGGCCTCGACGAAGGTCGGCGGCAGATGGTCGTCCGGGCGGTCGAGCAGGCTGCGGTAAAACGCGGTGAACTGGCCCCAGTACTGCGCCGCATCGGGCTTGCCGCGGCCGCCACGCGCGAACCGGGTCTCCAGCTCGGCCGGATCGAGGCGCCCCAGGAATTCGATGAACGCGGCCCGCAGGGCCTGGGCGAGTGCCTGTTCGTGCGCCTTGATCTCATCGTGGCGCTCACGCAGCCAGCGCACCGCATCGAGCGTGTGTGCCTCGTGCTGACCGAAGAGCTCGAGCAGCAGTTCCTCGACGGTCAGCTGCCCCAGCGTGGGACCCTCCGGCGGCGGCGCCGGCCGGATGCGGAAGCGGTCACGGATCTGCCCGCGCGAACGCTCCAGGTCCTTCAGCCCGACCAGCGTCTCGCGCAGCAGCCGACCGGCCAGATGCATCAGTGCCGGGGCTTGGGCCGGCAGCTGCTGTGGCTTCAGTCCGGCCCCGCGGCAGAAGACCTGCCACTCCGAGCCGTCCGTCGGGACGGCGGAGTCTTCCCGGGCCGCTGCGCGGGCCAAGCGGGAGAGTCGTCGGGCGACCGTGTCGTCCCCGGGTTCCGGGACTCTGGGGGCCCGCGAGGTGGGCGGTACGGCGGGTGAAGGGTACGGGTTCGGGGCTGCTGCTCGGCCCTGGCCGAAGGCATCCCCCGGCTGCATCTCGCCCGTGCCCCCGGCATCGACGGCCAACAAGTCTTCCAGATGGAGCGCCGCACCGATGTCCGTCTGGGCGCCGGCGAGCGGCCGGACCGCGAGGATGCGCGAGGGCAGCAAGGCGGCCGAGTCGCTGGTCGGCGAATCCTCGAGGGAGACGCCGATCTGGTACTCCCCGATGCGCAGCACATCGCCGTCGCGCAACCGATAGGCGTCCGGACCCTGCCGGCCGAGCGGCTCGGCGGCATCGTTCACGTAAACCCCGTTGGTGCTGAGGTCCTCGAGGTAGAAGCGCCCTTCGCGCCAGGAGATCCGGGCGTGATGCGCCGAGACGTAGCGCCGGGCGTCCGGCAGTACCCAGTCGTTGTCGGCCGAGCGACCGATGGTGCCGCCGCCGAGGCCGATTTCCACACTGTCGCGCCCGGCCAGCTGGCGGCGCTGTGCGCTGATGACGCGTAGCCGAAGCGTCATGGTCTTGAGATCCGAGATGCCGGTACTGTCACGTGTGCCCGTATCGCCGGGCGGCGGAGGATTCCGCGGCGCCGGGCGGCGATACCCTATAATGTGCGCCCCCCACACTAGCAGCGCGCGTGCGCCAATCCATGGCAGCCAGTCACATTTTCCGCATCCTGTTCATCAATCAGGGCAAGGTCTACGAAGTCTATGCCCGCAAGGTGAACCATGGTGAGCTGTTCGGCTTCATCGAGGTGGAGGACCTGGTCTTTGGGGAACGTTCCTCGGTGGTGCTCGACCCGTCCGAGGAGCGCATCAAGGGTGAGTTCTCCGGGGTGAAGCGCACCTTCCTGCCGCTGCATTCGGTGCTGCGCATCGATGAGGTCAAGAAGCAGGGTGTGAGCAAGATCACCACCCTCGAGGGCGGGGCCAACGTGGCTCAGTTCCCGATGCCGCTGTATTCCCCGCCGTCGGGCGAGAAGAAATAGCTCTGCCATGAATGATCCTCGGGTGCTGAGGTTGCCGGGCGCACCGGCGTTGTCCGGGTTCCGGATCGAAAAACTCCTCGAGCGGGTCCGGGCGCTGGAGCCGGCGGTGACGGGCCTCACCGCCCGGTTCGTGCATTTCGCGGCGCTCGAGCGCGCCCTGAGTCCAACCGAGCGCGAGCGCCTGGAGCGGCTGCTCACCTACGGCCCGACCCTGGCGCCCGGGGAGAGCGGCGGACAGGCGCTGCTCGTCGTGCCGCGCGAGGGGACGATTTCGCCCTGGTCGAGCAAGGCGAGCGACATTGCCCGCAATTGCGGCCTCACCGCTGTGCAGCGCATCGAGCGCGGGATCGAGTACCGTCTGACGGCGTCGCGGCCGCTCGCGCCAGAGGCACTCACACGGCTTTCGGCCGCGCTCCTGGATCGCATGACGGAAATGGCGCTGCTCGATGCCGCCGAGGCCGGGCGGCTGTTCCGTCACGCTGCGCCGCGACCGCTGCGCCGGGTGGCCCTCGGCGGCGGGCGCGCTGCGCTCGAGCAGGCCAACCGCGAGATGGGGCTCGCCCTCTCGACCGACGAGATCGACTATCTCCTCGAGAGCTTCGCGCAGCTCGGGCGCGATCCGAGCGATGCCGAACTGATGATGTTCGCCCAGGCGAACTCCGAGCACTGCCGCCACAAGATCTTCAACGCGCGCTGGGTGATCAACGGGCGTGAACAGACCGAGTCGCTGTTCGCCATGATCCGCTACACGCATGAGCGCCACCCCGAGGGCGTGCTCTCGGCCTACCGCGACAACGCCGCGGTGATCGAGGGGGGCGAGGGCCTGCGCTATTTTCCCGATCCTCTGAGCGGCGCGTACCGCGCGCGCCGCGAGCCGATCGACATCCTGATGAAGGTCGAGACGCACAACCACCCGACGGCGATCTCGCCGTTTCCGGGCGCTGCGACCGGCTCCGGGGGCGAGATCCGCGACGAGGGCGCCACGGGGCGCGGCGCGAAGCCGAAGGCGGGACTGACCGGCTTTTCGGTCTCGAACCTCAGCCTGCCCGGTTATGAACGTCCCTGGGAGCAGCCGTTCGGCCGGCCGGGGCGCATCGCCTCGGCGCTCGAGATCATGCTCGAGGCGCCGATCGGTGCGGCCTCGTTCAACAACGAATTTGGCCGGCCGGCCCTCTGCGGCTATTTCCGTACGTTCGAGCTGCACTGCGCGGGCGATGCGCCGGGGCGCGTGCGCGGCTACCACAAGCCGATCATGCTCGCCGGCGGACTCGGCAACGTGCGCCGAGCGCACGTGGAAAAATGCGACATCCCGCCGGGCGCGCAGCTGATCGTGCTCGGCGGCCCGGCGATGCTGATCGGCCTCGGCGGCGGGGCCGCCTCCTCGGTCGGCAGCGGCGCCTCGGACGCGGAACTCGATTTCGCCTCCGTGCAGCGTGGCAATGCCGAGATCCAGCGGCGCGCCCAGGAAGTGATCGACGGCTGCTGGGCGCTGGGCGTGGCGAAC
>JAJZSQ010000134.1 GCA_021849615.1 Pseudomonadota bacterium | reverse complement strand
GAACACATTGCCGAGCGCCCCGTCCGGCTCGGCCTGCTGGGCGTACACCACCGCGCTGCCACCGCCGAAAGAACGGAACTGTCCGGGCTGGAGCGGCGCGAACTGCCCGGCGCGGATCGCCTTGTCGCGCAGCGTGAGGGCCTGGAAGGTGGCCCGCGGCGCCAGCACCAGCGTCACCGCCGCGAGCCCCGCGGCCACCACCACCGCGAGTGCAATCACCGGGCGGTACAGCATCGCCGGGCGCACGCCGCAGGCGAGCGCCGCGGCCATCTCACTGTCGTGGTAGAGCCGGCCGAACGACCAGATGATCCCGAGCAGCAGCGCCATGGGCGCCACCAGGCTCACGTACTGCAGCAGTCCGAGGTAAATCAACCGGGCGATGACGCCCTGGGGAAACTGGCTGGCCGCCGCCCGCTCGAGCACCGCCCCGACTTCATAGGCAGTGAGGATGATCAGCAGCACGGCCATCATCAGCAGCCAGGCGCTCAGGACCTCGCGCAATACGTAACGTCCGATGATTTTTCCCACCCGAGGAGCCCGCCCGCCGGAATCCCGGCTTGAGTTACACTGCCCGCGCGCGCCGCGGGGCACACAACACCGGGCGGAACGCAGCGGTAGCGAAGATAAAGCAGCGGGTGGCGCAGCTCAATGGCGCGGCGCGCGGACACACACGGTTCACCGGCTCGGGCCGGTCGACGGGAGAAGCGGAATGCGGTTCGAAACCTGGAGCAAGAGCATCACCACCCTCGAGGTGGACTGCCTGATCGTCGGCGTTTTCGAGGAAAACGTGCTCACCGAAGCGGCGCGGCACATCGACCAGGCCACCGGCGGGCGACTCGGCAAGCTGATCGGGCGCGGGGATTTCCCGGGTCGCGCCGGGGAGACGCTGCTGCTCGGGGACCTGCCCGGGCTCAGTGCGCGGCGAGTGCTGCTCACCGGACTCGGCGCGCGCGAAGCCCTCAGCCGCCGCAGCTGGCGCAAGGCGCTTGCCGGGGCCATCGCGGCGCTGGCGCGCACCGGAGTCAAGAGCGCGGCAGTCGCGCTCGAGCGCCCGGCGGACGAGACGCTCGATGACTACTACGTCGGACGGGCGGTGGCCGAGCTCACTGTGCGCACGCTCTACCGCATCAATGACCTCAAGAGCGGCAAGAAGCCCAAGCCCGCGCCGCTCGCCGAGGTGCTCGCCGGCCCGGCCACGCGCGCCTCGGCTCCGGCGCTCGAACGCGGTCTCGCGCACGGACAGGCGATCGGCGAGGCGGCCGCCCTGCAGCGCGATCTGGGCAATCTGCCGGGCAACATCTGCACGCCGCGCTACCTGGCCGAGCAGGCCCGCGGCCTCTCGCGCCGGCACCGCTCGCTCAGCGTGCGAGTGCTCGATGAGCCGGCGCTGCGGCGCGAGAAGATGGGCTGTCTGCTCGCGGTCGCGCAGGGCAGCGCCGAGCCGCCGCGGCTGATCGTGCTCGAACACAAGGGCGGCAAGAGCGGCCAGGCGCCGGTGGTGCTGGTCGGCAAGGGCGTGACCTTCGACAGCGGCGGCATCTCGATCAAGCCCTCCGGAGAGATGGACGAGATGAAATACGACATGAGCGGCGCGGCGGCGGTGCTCGCGGCGCTCGCCTTCGCCGCGCGCGTGAAGCTGCCGCTGAACGTGGTCGGCATCATCGGGGCGGTGGAAAACATGCCCGACGGCAAGGCCATCAAGCCCGGTGACATCGTCACCAGCGCCTCCGGCCAGACCGTCGAGATCCTCAACACCGACGCCGAGGGCCGGCTGGTCCTGTGCGATGCGCTGCACTACGCTCGGCGCTACAAGCCCGCCGCACTCGTCGATCTCGCCACGCTCACGGGCGCATGCGTCATTGCGCTCGGCCACCATCACTCCGGGGCCATGGGCAATGACGAGGCGCTGGTGCGCGAACTCGTCGAGGCCGGCGTGCGCGCCGACGATCGCGCCTGGGCGCTGCCGCTCACCGAGGAGTACACCGAGCAGCTGAAGAGCAACTTTGCCGACTTCGCCAACATCGGCGGACGCGACGGCGGGGCGATCACGGCCGGGGCGTTTCTCGCCAAGTTCACCCGCGGCATGAGCTGGGCACACCTGGACATCGCCGGCACCGCCTGGCAGGGCGGCGCGCACAAGGGCAGCACCGGCCGGCCGACCGCGCTGCTCGCGGACTTCCTGCTGCGCCGCGCCAAGCTGTAGAGCGCCGCGTTGCGCGCAGATTTCTACATTCTCGCCGAGGCGGGCGCGCCGGCGCGGCTGAAGGTCGCCTGCCGCCTCGCTGAGAAGGCGGTTCAGGCCGGCCAGCGCGTGCTCATCTGGCACGGCGACAAAGACGAGCTGACGCAGCTCGATGAGCTGCTGTGGACCTTCTCCGACACCAGCTTCGTGCCGCACGAGTGGGCCGACGCCGGGCGCGATGCCCCGGTCCTGCTCAGCGCCGGGACGGCCCCCGCGGGGCCCGTCGGTGTGCTGATCAACTTGGACGCATCGCCCGAGCCACCCCCGGGGGCGAGCGCCGCTGCGCGGGTCGCGGAGATCATCGCGGCAGAGCCGCAGCAGCGCGAGGCCGGGCGGGCCCGCTTTCGCGCCTATCGGCAGCTCGGCTGCGAGCCGGTGACGCACACGCTGCGCGGCCCGTAGCGGCCCTATAATCGGCATCCCGACCGCCGAGCAAGAGCCCCCTCAGGACCATGGATAAAGTCTACGCGCCGCATCAGATCGAGCAGCGGATCTACGAACGCTGGGAATCGAACGGCTGGTTCGCCCCCTCGGGCCGCGGCGCGCCGTTCTGCATCATGATTCCGCCGCCGAACGTGACCGGTACGCTGCATATGGGGCATGCGTTCAATCACACCCTGATGGACCTGCTGACCCGCTATCACCGCATGCGCGGCGACGATGCGCTCTGGCAGCCGGGGACCGACCATGCCGGCATCGCCACGCAGATGGTGGTGGAGCGGCAGCTCGAGGCGCAGGGCGTGCACCGCACCGACCTCGGGCGCGAGGCCTTTCTCGAGCGCGTCTGGCAGTGGAAGGGACAGTCCGGCGGGACCATGGCCGGGCAGATGCGCCGGCTCGGCGACTCGGTCGACTGGTCGCGCGAGCGCTTCACCATGGACGAAGGGCTCTCGCGGGCGGTCATCGAGGTGTTCGTGCGCCTGTACGAGGAGGGCCTGATCTACCGTGGCAAGCGTCTGGTCAACTGGGACCCGGTGCTGCTCACGGCGCTCTCGGACCTCGAGGTGCAGAGCGTCGAGGAGGAAGGTCACCTCTGGCACCTGCGCTACCCGCTCGAGGACGGCAGCGGCTACGTCGTGGTCGCGACCACCCGGCCGGAGACGCTGCTCGGCGATACCGCCGTCGCCGTTAACCCGGACGACGAACGCTATCGCCACCTGATCGGCCGGCAGGTCCGCGTGCCGATCGCCGAGCGATTGATTCCGATCATCGCCGACGGCTACGTGGATGCCGCCTTCGGCTCCGGCTGCGTCAAAATCACCCCGGCGCACGACTTCAACGACTACGAGATCGGCCTGCGGCACCAGCTGGCGCAGATCAACGTGTTTACCCCGCGCGCCGAATTGAACGAGAACGTGCCGCAGCGACTGCGCGGACTTGAGCGCACCGAGGCACGCCGGCGCGTGCTCGAGGAGCTCGAGGCCGCCGGCCTGATCGAACGCACCGAGGAGCACAAGATGATGGTGCCGCGCGGGGACCGCAGCGGCGCGGTGCTCGAGCCATACCTCACCGATCAGTGGTACGTGAAGATCGCCCCGCTCGCAGCGCCCGCCATCGAGGCCGTCGAGAGCGGTCGCACCCGCTTCATCCCGGAGAACTGGGCGAAGACCTACTTCGAGTGGATGCGCAACATCAAGGATTGGTGCATCAGCCGTCAGCTGTGGTGGGGGCACCGCATCCCGGCCTGGTACGACGAGCAGGGCAACGTCTACGTCGGGCACAGCGAGGAGGACGTGCGCACCCGCCACGGACTCGGCGTCGAAACCGCACTGCGTCAGGACCCGGACGTGCTCGACACCTGGTTCTCCTCGGCGCTGTGGCCATTCTCGACGCTCGGCTGGCCGCAGCGCACGCCGGAGCTCTCGCGCTACTACCCGACCGCCGTGCTGCTCACCGGCTTTGACATCATCTTCTTCTGGGTCGCGCGGATGATGATGATGGGCCTGAAGTTCATGGGCGACGTGCCGTTCCGCGACGTGTACATCCACGGACTGATCCGCGACGAGTCCGGCGAGAAGATGTCCAAGTCCAAAGGCAATGTCATCGATCCGCTCGACATCGTCGACGGCATCGAGCTGCCGGCGTTGCTCGAGAAGCGCACCAGCGGATTGATGCAGCCGCAGAAGCGCCCGGCCATCGAGAAGGCCACACGCAAGCAGTTCCCGGAGGGAATTCCCGCGCACGGCACCGACGCGCTGCGCTTCACCTTTGCCGCGCTCGCCTCCCCGAGCCGCGACATCCGCTTCGATCTGGCGCGCGTCGCGGGCTACCGCAACTTTTGCAACAAGCTGTGGAATGCCGCGCGCTTCGTCACGCTGATGTGCGAGCAGGATGACCGGCAGGCCGAGGCGAGCTTCTCGGTCGCCGATCGCTGGATCCGCTCGCGTTTCGGACGCGCGCTCGCGACGGTCGAAAAGGCGCTCGCCGAATACCGCTTCGACTACGCCGCCAACGCACTGTATGAGTTCACCTGGTACGAGTACTGCGACTGGTACCTGGAGCTGACCAAACCGGTGCTGCAGGCCGAGAGCGCCGACGCCGCAGCGCAGCGCGGAGCACGGCAAACGCTCGCGGAAATCCTCGAGGCGCTGCAGCGCGCCTTGCACCCGATCATGCCGTTCATCACCGAGGAGATCTGGCAGCGCGCCGCACCGCTCGCCGGCCGCATCGGCGAGACGGTCATGCTGGCGCCCTACCCGTTGCCGGAACAGTTCCCGACGGACGAGGCGAGCGAGCGTGAGGTCGGCTGGATTCAGGCGTTCGTGCTCGCGGTGCGGCAGATCCGCGGCGAGATGAACATCGCGCCCTCACGGCGCATCCCGGTGCTGCTGAAAGGAGCCTGCGAGCAGGACCGGATTTACCTCGAGCGCCATCGCCCCTACCTCGAGCGCCTCGCCGGCGTCGAGTCCGCGCAGGTGCTCGCGGTCGATGAGCCGGCGCCGCAGTCTGCGACTGCGCTGGTCGGGGAGCTGACACTGCTCGTGCCGATGGAAGGGCTGATCGACGCGGCCGCCGAGGCCGAGCGGCTCGAGAAGCTCCTCGCCCGCGCCGAGGGCGACCTCGGCAAGGTACGCGCCCGGCTCGCCAACGAGAGCTTCGTCAGCAATGCGCCACCGGCCGTGGTCAGCGCCGAGCGCGAGCGCATCGCGGAACTGGAGCGCACCGTCGCGGGACTCGGCGCCCAGCTCGGACGGGTCCGCTCGATGCTGCGCGGCGGCTAGAACGGATAGTCGATACCGGTGAACACGGCGGCGCCCTCGCCGCCGTAGCCGACGTCGAGATACCCGACGATGAACGGCGCAGCGATGCCCCGCACACCGACGCCGAGCACGTTGTGCAACCGCCCGATCGGGAATGTCGAGCCGTGCTCGAACACCCGGCCCGTGTCGTAGAAGGGCGCAACTTGCAACGTCAGGTGCGTGCCGAAGGCATTGAACGCGGCCACCTGCCGGCGCACCTCGAGATTCGCCACGAATGCGTTGCGCCCGTAGAAGCGCGAATCCCCGAAGCCACGCAGCGTCTGGCGCCCGCCGAGCACACTGCTCTCCCCGCCGATGCTGCTGAGTGTCCAGAACGGCGCGCCGTGCACTGAGGGCATGTAACGCAGATCGAAGTGTGCGGCGATTGTGAGTGATCGGCTCGGCGACCAGTAGAAGCGGCCATCCACCCCGGCTTCGGTGAACAACGATCCGTCCGGCGCACCGTTGCGACTCGCCGCGCCGGCGTAAACGGTGACGTCCATCCCGCGGCGGGGCAGCGCGATGCTGTCACGGGTGTCAAACACGACGGCCAGCCGCTCGAGCACCTCGTGGGTCGTGCCGAGCCCGACAGCTTGCGGGAAGCGCTCGGTGATCGAATCGATGCCCGACAGGTGCGCGGCCCCGACCTTGACCTTCTGCACGATCAGCGTGGCGGCGAGCTGCCAGACCCGGGTCACGTTCCAGGCCCACCGCAGATACATGCGCAGGCGCTGGTCGGTGAAGACGCTCTGCGCAGCGAACGGCGTGGCGTTGCCGATGCCGAAAAAACGGGCCGTGCCGCTGCGCTCGTAATCGAAATCCGTACTCACGGACCCTCGTCTCGTGCGGTTCAGTCCCGTGTCGTACTGGGCCTCGAACTGACTCTCGACGTGCTGCATGATCCCGGCGAGGAGCGAGTACTGGGTGTCCGGCGACGGGTAGCCGAGCAACCGCAGATGCCCGCCCCAGCCAAAATTGCTGTTGTGCACGAGATCCGGCGCGAAGATGCGTACGATGCGCCCGGCGCTGTCGTGCTGCAGCACGGTCGGGATCACGCCCAACGTGGCCCCGTTGGTCGGATCGAGCGAAATGTTCGGTACGGGGATCGCCGGCCAGGTGGAGGGATCGAGCCAGCTGAACGACGCCGCGTGCGCCTGCACGCTCAATCCCGCTGCGGCAAGCGCCACGGCGGCGACCCGCACACTGCGCCGCACGTCACCTAGGCCGCAATACTGTGATCGCGCCGGCTGTCGCATCGCTGCACTCCGCGCACCTCACTTCTGCCCCAGCCGGGCGAGTGCGCGGCGACCCTCGATCCACGGCCACACACCGAGTGCCGGTGCCCCGAGCGCCAGATCGCTCAATCGGCGCAGCAGCGAGAGCGCCACCGCCGGCGCCGCCGGGATGCCGACCAGTGTGCAGACCAGCACATAGCCGGCCTCCTGGATCCCGAGTGCCACCGGCACGACGAACCCAACAGTGCGCAGTCCGCAGAGGAGACTGTCGACGATCAGCGCCTGCGCAGGGCTGACCGAGAGCCCCATGAGGCGACAGGCGAACCAGGTCTGCACAGCCCCGAGCAGCCAAGCGGCCCCGTGCGCCGCCGGGGCCGAGCTGCGCAGTGCGCGGCGCAGCAGTGGCCCGAGCAGCGCCCGTAGCGCCTGCGGGCGGCGCGCCTCGAGCACCGGCCAGCGGCGCGTCAGAGGCCCAAGTGCTCGCTCCAGCCACCCCGAGGCGCGCCCGCGTGCAACGACGGCAGCGAAGATCAGCACGAGCGGCGGCAGCACCGCCACCGCCACGAGCCGCACCGGGGTCCCCCGGGCCTCGATCAGCAGCACGGCTGCGCCGGTCAGCACGTAGGGAATCTTCACCCCTTGTTCGATGAGTAGATCGGCGAGCAGCGCAGCGCTCCCCGGCAGCGGCGCCATGCCCGTCACGTTCAGCGCGCGCACACCGGCGGCGAGCCCGCCGAGCTGCGAGAACGGCAGCACCTCGGCCGTGGTCTCGCGCAGGTAACGGGCCCAGATGAACTTCCACGGCCGCGCGCCCTCGAGCTGCGCGCCGATCCGGTACCACGCCCATCCGCACGCCGCCACGGCGCCGACGCGGATGAGCGCGATGCCGGCCAGCCCGGCGAATCCGA
>JAJZSQ010000133.1 GCA_021849615.1 Pseudomonadota bacterium | reverse complement strand
GCCGGAACTGCGCGCCCCGATGGGCAACCGCATCTACGGCTGTGACGATTGCCAACTGGTCTGTCCGTGGAACAAGTTCGCGCGCGCCGCCTCGCACCCGGATTTCAAGGTGCGCCACGCGCTCGATGCGCCGCAGCTCACGGCGCTGTTTGCCTGGAGCGAAGCGCAGTTCGAAGCACGCATGCAGGGCTCGGCCATCTACCGCATCGGCTACGAGCGCTGGTCACGCAACATTGCCGTGGCGCTCGGTAACGCCCCACCCGACGCGGCGGTACGCCAGGCGTTGCTGGCGCGGCGCGAACAGGCCTCGGCGCTGCTGCGCGAGCACATCGACTGGGCGCTTCAGCGCCAGAGCCGTTCCTAGCGCTCGACCTGCAGGTTGTCGATCAGGCGCGCCTTGCCCAGGTGCGCGGCGGTGAGGACCACCCAGTGGCGGGTGTCCGCCTGAGGGGGACCCAAGTCGGCGGCGCGTCGGACCGCGAAATAATCCGGACGAAATCCCTGTGCCTCGAGGGCACGCAGCCCATCGCGCTCGATCGCCGCGACATCCTGCTCGCCGGCCGCGAGGCGCCGCTCGGCCGCGCGCAGCGCGCGGTAGATCGCCGGCGCCCGGGCGCGCTCGTCGTCGGTCAGGTATTGGTTTCGTGAACTCATCGCGAGCCCATCGGCATCGCGCATCGTCGTCGCGGCGACGATCTGCACCGGCATGCACAGCTCGCTCACCATGCGCCGGATCAGCGTCAGCTGCTGGAAGTCCTTCTCGCCGAACACCGCCGCATCGGGCTCGACGATGTGCAGCAGCTTGCAGACCACCGTCGTGACGCCCTGGAAGTGCCCGGGGCGGAACTCCCCGCAAAGGATGTCGGAGAGCCCCGGCACTTCGACGCGCGTCGCCTCTGCGGAGCCGTACGGATACATCTCCGCGACATCCGGCATGAACATCAGATCACAGCCGGCCTCGCTCAGCATGCGCTCATCGCGCTGCGGCGTGCGCGGGTAGTGCGCGAAGTCCTCGTTCGGACCGAACTGCATGGGGTTGACGAAGATGCTGGCGACAAAGCGCTCACCGTGGGCACGGGCTGCCTCGAGCAAGCTCATGTGGCCGGCATGCAGATTGCCCATGGTCGGCACGAACACCACTCGTTCGCCGGCACGGCGCCACTCGCGCACGGCGGCGCGCACCTCGGCGATACGAGTCACGCTGCGCATGGGGTTCAGAAGCAGTGCTCGGCCGCCGGGTAGGACTTCTCGCGCACGGCTGTGACATAGCGCTTGACGGCCTCGAGGTTGTCTCCGGCGCCAACCATGAAGTTACGCACGAAGCGCGGCTTGCGTCCGGTGGTGATATCGAGGATGTCGTACAGCACGAGGATCTGACCGTCGGTGTCGGGCCCGGCGCCGATCCCGATTACCGGCACCGACAGCGCTGCGGTAATCTGCGCCCCGAGCGTCGCCGGAATGCACTCGAGCAGCACCACGTCGGCACCGGCCGACTCGAGCCGCTTGGCGTCTTCGATCAGCCGCTGCGCCGCGGCGTCTTCCCGACCCTGCACCCGAAAGCCGCCCGTCTTGTGTACCGACTGCGGCTTCAGCCCCAGGTGGGCGCACACCGCGATGTCGTGGCTCGCCAGAAACTCCACGATGTCGACCTGCCCGCCGCCGCTTTCGAGCTTGACCATCTTCGCCCCGCCCTCCTGCATCAGGCGCACGGCGTTCTGCAGCGCGCGCTCCTTGGTCGGGTAGCTCATGAAGGGCAGATCGGTGATGAGGAACGGCCGGTGCAGGCCGCGGGCCACCGCCGCGCTGTGGTAGACCATCTGATCCATGGTCACCGGCACGGTGGTGTCGCGGCCCTGGATCACCATGCCGAGCGAATCGCCCACCAGTACCACATCCACGTCGGCGGCATCGAGGAGGACCGCGAAGCTCGCGTCATAGCAGGTCAGACTCGCGATTTTCTCCCCCTGGGCCTTCATGCGCGCCAGCGTGGCGAGCGTGACGGGCGGACGGTCCGAATCGCGCAGCTGCAGATGCGTATACATGGTCCTAGTCTACTAAATCGCCCGCGCACCCATCGGGTTGTAGTACAGCCGCCCGCGTTTCATGCGCCGGATGGCCGCAAACAGCTCGTCGTAATCGGCCGGGTTGTTCACCGGGTCGATGCCCGCGGCATTCACGATCAGCAGCGGTGCGGCCTCGTATTCATGGAAGAAACGCGCGTAGGCCTCGTTCAGGCGCACCAGATACTCGCGATCGATGTACTGCTCGTAGCCGATCGCGCGGCGTGCAATGCGCTCCAGGAGCACGTCCACGGGGGCCTGCAGATAGACCACCAGATCCGGCTTCGGCGCCTTGACGTCCAGGCGGCTGCTGACCTGCTCGTAGAGCGCGAACTCCGCATCATCGAGGGTGACGCGGGCGAACAGCCGGTCCTTCTCCCAGAGGTAGTCCGCGACGCGCACCGCGGCGAACAGGTCCTGCTGGTTCAGCGCCGAGAGCTGCTGCCAGCGCTGAAACAGGAAGTGCAGCTGCGTCGGCAGCGCTCCGGCGCGCGGGTTTTTGTAGAAACGCTCGAGGAAAGGATTGCCGGGGGCGTCCTCGAGCACCGGCTGGCCGGCAAGGCTCTTGGCGAGCATGCGCGCGAGGCTGCTCTTGCCGACCCCGATCGGACCTTCCACCACGATGTACTGGGGATCGGTTGCGGGCTTCGGGTCAGTTGCGGCGGGCATTGGGTTTCATTGTTCGCATTCGATTCGCCACAGCCCCTCGGGCGCAAGGCGCGCCTTGAGCTCGGACACCCGGCCGAGCCCGGGCACGTCGAGGTCCGGGGCGATATCCGCCAGAGGATACAGAACGAAATTGCGCTCCACTATACCGGCGTGCGGCAGGGTGAGCGTTCCTGCCGAGCGCTGCTCGCGGCCGAGCACCAGCAGGTCCAGATCGATCCGCCGCGGCCCCCAGCGCGGTCCGTCGCGGCGGCGGCCGAGGGCGGCCTCCGTGGCGAGCAGCGCCTGGAGCAACGCCTCGGGCTCGAGCCGCGTCAGGAGCCCGGCCACGGCGTTGACGAAATCCGGCTGGGCCACCGGCCCCAGGGGCCGCGACCGGTAGAGCGGCGAGCGCACGACGGCGCACGTCTCAGGTAGCGCCCCGAGGCGTGCCCAGGCCCCGAGCACCTGCCGCTCGGGGTCCTCAAGATTGCTGCCGAGGCCGACGTAAGCCGGCCGCCACCGCTGCATCGGGCCCGGCCGCTCAGCCGGGGCTCGGTGCGCCGCGGCGTCGGCCGCCGCGGCGCCGGCGGCGGCCCTTCTGCGCGGCGGTGCGCTCCGTGCTCCCGGCGATCGCATCGGCCATCGGTCCCTGCTCGGCTTCCGGCGCGGCCTGCAGGTCGGTCCACCACTGGGCCCGCTCGGGGTTGGCGAGGCCAAACTCCGCACGCAGCAGCAGCAGGTCGTACCCGGCACGGAAGCGCGGATGTCCGAGCAGGCGCAGCGCGCGCCGGCCACGGGGATGCTCGAGCCGCGGCTGCAGGGCGAACATCTCGCGCAGCCCGAGCGAGAAGCGCTTTGGGATGGACAGGTGCCGCTGGGCCTCGCGCACCGCCTGGTCGCAGGCGTCGAGAATCGCCGAGAGCTCGTGCCAGCGCGACGGCGGCATGGCCTCGATCAGGGCCGCGATCGGGCCGTAGAGCAGCAGCGCGAGCAGGAACGTCGGGGTGACGGAACGGCCCGCTTTGACGCGCGCATCGGTGTTCGCGAGGCCCTGCATCAGTAGTTGCTCGACGAGGCTGCCCGGATGGGCCGCGAGGTAGGCCTCGGTGCTCGGCAGCAGCGCGCCGAGCAGTCCGCGGCGGCGTAGCACCGGGAGGCTGCGCGCCCCGTGGCCGGTCAGAAACAGCTTCAGCATCTCATCGAACAGACGCGCCGGCGGCACCCCGCCGAGCAGCGAGCGCAGCCGTTCGATCGGTTCGGCGCTGGCCGGATCGAGCTCGAAGCCGAGTTTCGCCTCGAAGCGTGCCGCGCGCAGCATGCGCACCGGATCCTCCCGATAGCGCGTCTCCGGATCACCGATCAGCCGCAGGCGCCGCGCTGCGATGTCCTCGGCCCCGCCGGTGTAATCCCAGATCGAGAAGTCCGCGATGTTGTAATAGAGCGCGTTTGCCGTGAAATCCCGGCGCCACACGTCATCATCGACCGTGCCGTAGATGTTGTCGCGCAGGATCCGCCCGGTCGCATCGAACGCCCGCTCCGTGTCGGCATCGATGAGCGTCTCCCGTGCGCTGTGTTCTGCCTCGAACCGCGCCGCACGCCCTTCGGTGACCGGCCCGGCCTGATCGATCAGATCGGTCTCATCCCCGTCGAGATCGGCCTCTTCGGCCTCGTCCTCCTCCTCGATGGGCTCCTCGCCTGGCTCCGGCGCACTCGAGGCGCGAAAGGTCGCAACTTCGATGATTTCCGGGCCGAAGAACACGTGCGCGAGACGGAACCGCCGGCCGATCAGGCGGCAGTTGCGAAACAGACGCTTGACCTGCTCCGGCAGCGCATCGGTGGCGACGTCGAAGTCCTTCGGCTCTAAGCCGACCAGCAGGTCGCGGACGCAGCCGCCGACCAGGAACGCTTGAAAATTCGCGTCGCGCAGTCGGTACAGCACGCGCAGGGCGTTCGGGGAAATCTGGGAACGGGAAACGGTGTGCTCGGCCCGGGGGATGACCCGGGGCGGCGAGGCAGGCGCTGTGGCGCGCGGGTCGGAAGAATTCAATTCAGTCTGCGCTTTCTGCTTGAGGAAACATTCAGGATACCTATAATACCGCGCTCCTGGCTCGGCCCCCCCCCAGCGCTCCCTTCGTCTAGAGGCCCAGGACATAGCCCTCTCAAGGCTGTAACACGGGTTCGAATCCCGTAGGGAGCGCCATTTTATCAAAGACTTACGCGCATTCCAGCGCCAAAGTCGCCATCCGTGGAACGGAGCGGGCAACCCGCCGTGCATCGAACGGGCCGTTAGCCGCGTCCGTCCTCCCGGATCACCCTTCTGGCGCACTCATCTGCCCCTCGCGTGCTCCATCCGCCAATCCGATGATCTGCAATCCCAGTGCCTTCGCTCGCAACATGCCTCAGGGCAGGCAAGAATCGCGACCGCGGCGCACGGCGCGGAATGAGCCAAGCGCTGCAGGCCAGGAACTTGAAAGCCTGACGGCTCAGGCCACTCGCCCGGGATGCAAGGTTCGAGCGACTTCAGAGGCGGCCCGCAAAAGTAAAATGTATTTTATTTTAGACTTGACTATTCTAATGTTCACTTTAGAATTGTCAAGTGCGTTATTTGACCGCATCGCTGCAGAGAGATTTGCCTCGAAAGATGGTGATCCTCGCTGGACCTCGTCAGTGCGGCAAGACCACTCTCGCTCAATCGCTCTTGACGGATGGCGGCGTTTACCTGAGTTGGGACATTGCCCGCGATCGGCGCATCATCCGCGAACTTGCCTGGCCGAAAGACGCGTCGCTTCTGGTTCTGGACGAGCTCCACAAGGCGCCGAAGTGGAAGAACCTCCTCAAGGGCATTGTGGACGAATTCCACAATCGCCCACCCGTACTCGTCACAGGAAGCGCCAAGCTCGATGCATTTCGACGAGCAGGCGATGCACTCACTGGCCGCCACTATTTCTATCGGCTGCATCCGATCGACATCGCCGAATCGAAGGCATTCCTTCCGCAACTCGACCTACGGTCACGCATCACCCGGCTACTCAAGGCCGGTGGATTTCCAGAAGCGTTTCTTGAACCCCAGGAAGCGGCACGGCTGCGCAATGACAGAATGGAACTTGTCACACGCGAGGATCTGCGCGATCTTTCCAGAGTCAGCTCCTGGCGAGGGCCGGCCGACCTCGTTGAATTGCTGCGCGAGCGCGTCGGCGGGCCTGCAAATTACGACAGCCTAGCTCAATCGCTGGGAATCTCCCCACCGACCGCCAAATCATGGGTTGAGTTGCTCGAGAAGCTCTACCTGATCTTCTTGCTGCCACCTTACTCAAGGAGCCTATCGCGCAGCATTCGCAAAGACCGGAAAGTGTACTTTTTCGATTGCGCTGCGGCTTACGACGAATCCGACGGAGCGCAACTCGAGAACCTTGTTGCCTGCTGCTTGCTGAAATTCGTGCAGTGGCGGAAAGACGCTCGCGGGGAAAGCTGGGAGCTGTTCTATCTGCGCGACCGAGAGGGACGTGAAGTAGATTTCGTGGTCACTCAAAATCGCCGCGTTCATTGGCTGATCGAAGTCAAGGCTTCGGACGACCGAGTCAGCCCATCGCTCGGCTATTACACCCGTAAGCTCAATCCCAAGGAATCGATCCAGCTCGTCCTGAACCTCGAGCATCCACAGGAACGCGCAGGCATCAAAGTTCTCCCCCTGGCACCGTGGCTCGAGGCGCTCTCCTAGCGCTCGATCGCCGGCACAAGATCGCACTCGCGACGGGTCCAATTCGCCTCCTCAAAATTTCCTGCATCCATTGAAGGCTGCTGAGCGCCGTGGAGCGCTGCTACTGCTTAAGTCGACAGCAGTTTGTACTGGGTGACCTTCCATAAACTGGAATCGAGATTTCCATATTATGGAACTCTTCGATAGAATCGCGATCCATGATCGTCATCGGCACCGACGTCGTGGAACGCTATTTCGCGGCGCGGGCCGGCCACCGTGGGATAAGGGCGGCGCGGGCGCAGTACGATGCGTGGAGAGCCATCGTAGAGAAGGCGCAATGGAAAGGACCGGAGGACGTGAAGAAGGCTCACCCAAAGGCGAGTATCCTCAAGGGCAGCCGAGCGGTGTTCAACATCAAGGGCAATGACTACCGGCTGATTGCCATCGTGCAGTACGCCAACGGTGTGCTGATGATCCGGTTCTTTGGGTCCCATGAGGACTACGACAAGGTTGATGCGGAGAGCGTGTAATGAAGACCACATTGATCGTCATTCAAAACGACGCGGATCACGCTCAGGCCAAGGCACTGATCGAGAAGCTGATGGACTCGAGAGATCCGGCGGACCGGGCCCGCATGGTGGCTCAGGCGTGCCTGGCCGAAACGTATGAGCGTTCTCGATGGCCGCGACGCGTGCCGTCGCTGCCCGACCTTCTCACCTATCTGATGGATCAGCACGGACTTTCGCGTGGCGACCTCATCCCGCTATTGGGGACGGCCAGCCGGGTCAGCGAGGTTTTGACCGGCAAACGCGAGCTGAGCATGACGATGGTGCGCAAGCTCCGTGAGCGCTTTCATATTCCCGCGGATCTGCTCATCCCGCCACTGAGGTCGTCCGGAGTCGCGGCGTGACTGTCTCCTCGCGCCTCGGCAGCGTGGCGAGCCCTCCCAAGGCATCTCACGCGAACTCGCATGGGGATCGCAGGAACAGCGTGTAGCGCCTCAGCAGATCCACTCCCGCTGGCAACCGGGCAAACGCGGGCGCAGCGGGGCCGCAAGCCGCACAGTCTCGCCCTCGGCTGCACGCCGAGCCAAGGCGCTGCGATCGCACCCTGGGGGCAGGAATACAGTTGCGCCGCACCGCCCGGAAACTCTTGGCCGTCGGCACGGTCGAACTTGCGGGTTCGGCTCCCGCAGAGCCGCCCGTTTCACGTTTCAAGGAGGTGTCTAT
>JAJZSQ010000132.1 GCA_021849615.1 Pseudomonadota bacterium | reverse complement strand
CCCGAGTCGCGCACTGCCACATCGCGGCCCTGCGGTGTGTTGATTCATACCGGCGGAAGCTGCACGATTAAGCTCTGCGCTGGCGCGCATGACTGATCGCCCATTACCCGAGCGTGGGCTCCTCGCCGGGCCTTCAGTCGGCCGCCGCGCCGGCCCGTGACGTCTCGCGGGAGACGCCCTCTGGCGCTTCCCATGCCGAGAGCCAGCCCTTGCCGCGCCCCGCCGAACCACGGTGCCTGTGGGATTACAGGCGCTCAGGGGCGTCGGAGCGCCGATCAACAGAGTCTCCGCCGGCCGCGCTTCATTCAGCGCAAATGATTGGGGCGGGTGTCAAAGTGTGGCAAAATGCACGCAAGTATTTGATTATATGAAAGCCGAGCGGCCTGCAAAGCCGCGTACAGCGGTTCGATTCCGCTCCTAGCCTCCATTAGACCAACATGAGTCACTGCGGCAGGCAGTGTCCAGCCATTTCCTCGTGTTGTTCGAACACGGGGCTCGGAAACATCGAGCCCGCAGATTAGGATCTCACCCACTTCCACGTGTCGTCGAGTTGATCCGTCCCGAAGGTTCGCAATTCACCCTTCATCACAACACCCCCCCTGACGCACCACTCATCCCATGGTGGTGCCCCGACGATGGCGATTTTATCGAGGTTGTGCCGAAATCGAAAATCTACCTTCGTTTTTTTCCATGCCGCGGATAGATCCCAACCTCGGAAATCCGGATCCATGTAGAAGAGGGCGCGCAATCTGTCGAACTGATGGGACCGCTCCGCAAGCTTCGAAACGACACCTGATCATAGTCGGGGGCTGTCAGCGTTCCGGTAGAGCGAATTCCTAGGGCATTCCCGGCGCTCTCCTTCATGATTTCGATCATTCCTCGCGTCTCTCTTCGAATCAGACTGGGAGCGTGATGCGAGCGGAATCGACGAGTACGAACATCAGTCCAGGCGTTACAGGCGAACGAACCGTAAGCGGAGCGCGTTGCCGATCACCGATACCGAGCTCAGGCTCATCGCCGCCGCAGCGATCATTGGACTCAGCAGCAGTCCGAAGACCGGATAGAGCGCACCGGCGGCGATCGGGATTCCAATCGCGTTATAGACGAAAGCCAGGAAGAGGTTCTGGCGGATGTTGCGCATCGTGGCGCGACTGAGAGTGCGTGCGCGCACGATGCCCGCAAGGTCGCCTTTGACGAGCGTGACGCCAGCGCTCTGCATCGCTACATCGGTCCCCGTGCCCATGGCGATTCCAACTTCCGCCTCGGCTAGCGCCGGCGCGTCGTTCACGCCGTCTCCAGCCATCGCCACGGCGCGCCCCTCGCTGCGCAGGCGGCGCACGATGGCATTCTTATGGTCGGGGAGGACTTCCGCTTCGATGTCGGTGATACCGAGCTTGCGCGCGACTGCCTCTGCCGTAGCGCGATGATCACCTGTGACCATCACGATACGAATGGCGTCGTTCCGGAGGCTCTCGAGGGCCGCGGGCGTGCTCGCTTTGACCGGATCGGCGACCGCGATGAGTCCGGCGGCGCGACCATCGATTGCCACGAACATGGAGGTGGCCCCTTCGTGGCGCAGGCTCTCCGCCTGCGATTCGAGGTCGTCCGCCGGGATGCTCAGCGCCTGGAGGAGCGCGGTGTTGCCCACCGCCACCGGACGGCCGGCGACAGTGCCGGTCACACCCTTCCCGGTCACGGAGCGAAAATCTGCCACCTTGCCGAGGACCAGATGCCTCTCGAGTGCCGCGGCGGCGATGGCCGCCGCGAGCGGATGCTCGCTCGATCGCTCGAGGCTTGCGGCCAGGCGCAGCAGGGTGGCCTCATCGAACTCCTGAGCGGGCAGCACGACCGTCACCCGCGGTTTGCCTTCAGTCAGGGTCCCGGTCTTGTCCACAACGAGCGTGTCGATCTTCTCGAAGCGCTCCAGCGCTTCGGCATTCTTGATTAAGACGCCCGCCGTCGCGCCTTTGCCCACTCCGACCATGATCGACATCGGGGTCGCCAGTCCCAACGCGCAGGGACAGGCGATGATGAGCACCGACACGGCGGCGACCAGCGCATAGGCGAGCTGCGGCGACGGACCGATTAGCATCCAGATGGCGAACGCCCCGAGGGCCGCGAGGATGACGGCGGGGACGAACCAGCTCGAGACCCGATCGGCGAGTCGCTGGATCGGTGCACGGCTGCGCTGCGCCTCGGCGACCATCTGTACGATCCGCGCGAGCATGGTGTCTGATCCGATGTGCTCGGCGCGCATGACGAGCGCGCCCGTGCCGTTGATAGTGCCGCCAATGACCTTCGCACCCGGCTCCTTGGCGACAGGGATGGACTCGCCGGTCACCATGGACTCATCGACCGCGCTGGCCCCTTCGAGCACCGAGCCGTCGACCGGAACCGCTTCGCCCGGTCGCACGCGCAGCTGGTCCCCGAGCTGGACCGTCTCGAGGGGGACTTCCTCATCGCTCCCATCCGGGCGGATGCGCCGTGCGGCCTTGGGGGCGAGATTGAGGAGCGCGCGGATCGCCCCACCGGTCGCCGCGCGTGCGCGCAGCTCGAGGACCTGCCCGAGCAGCACAAGGACCGTGATGACGGCCGCGGCCTCGAAGTAAACGGGAACAACCCCGCCGGCGCGGCGCAGACTTTCCGGAAAGACGTCCGGGGCGAAAAGCGCCACGAGGCTGTAGAGATAGGAGGCACTGACGCCGAGCCCGATGAGGCTGAACATGTTGAGCGAGCGGCGGCGCACCGAATCCCAGCCGCGCTGAAGCAGTGGCCAGCCGGCCCAAAGCACCACCGGAGTCCCGAGTGCAAACTGAATCCACGCCGAAACGAGCGGCGGGACGTAATGGTGCAAGTTCAGCGCCCGGATGTGCGCGCCCATGTCGAGAAAGAGCAGCGGCACGGCGAGAGCCGCTCCCACCCAGAAGCGCCGCGTCATGTCGCGTAGCTCTGGATTCGACTCGACTTGGGCGGCCGGCTGCACGGGCTCGAGCGCCATGCCGCAAATCGGACAACTGCCGGGCTCGCTGCGCCGGATCTCCGGGTGCATGGGGCAGGTGTAAAGCGTGCCTGCAGGAGGCGAGAGTACGGCGCATGAGCCGGTAGCGTCATCCGGGTGGGTGTCGCATGCGTGTGCCGTGGGCTTTCCGGCTGATTCCGCAGTGGGCGCGGAAGGAGCAGCCACCGTTTCGCGGCGATTCCGCACGTACTGATCGGGGTGTGCTCGAAACTTCTCCCGGCACCCGTTCGAACAGAAGAGATAGGTGAGTCCGCTGCGCTCGATTCGATGAGCCGACCCGGGTGAGACCGTCATGCCACAGACGGGGTCCTTCGGTTCTTGTACGAGCGTCTCGTCCATGGGGCCGCCTGGCTCAAGCCGGTGTCGCGCGGGCTCTGTCTCATTCGAATGTGTGTCACGAGTGTTCATTGCAGTCCTCGCCTCCTAGTGATTTCAGGATCGGGCAGTCGGCGGGTTCACCGTGGCCGGGGCAGGTGCTCACCAAAGTAGACAGGGCGTCCCGCATCCGGACCAGGGCGGCGATACGTTCCTCGACGTCGGCAAGCTTCACCTCGGCGGCGCGCTTGACGCGCACAACGTTGCGCGCCTTGGAGAGCGCCAGCAGCTCGCCGATCTCCTTGAGGGAGAAACCCAGCACCTGCGCGCGCCGAATGAAGCGCAGCCGCGTCAGCTCGGCTTCGCTGTAGCGGCGGTAGCCGGATTCGAGCCGACTCTCGGGAGCCAGCAGGCCGCTGCGCTCGTAATAGCGCACTGTGTCGATGCGCACGCCCACCCGTTTGGCGAGCGCTCCGATGCCGAGGGATGTCATGGTGTACTTCCAGTGAATGTCCCAAAGGGCAGCCTACACCCTGGACCATGGTCCAGCGTCAAGCGTATCGCCTGGGACAGACAACGGTCACGTGAAAGAATACGTACACGCGCTCGCCTGGGCCAAAAAGCGTAAGGTCGGACATTACGTATATCCCCGAATACACCGCATATCGCCCGCTCTGCATGATGCCATTGGCGTAGGAACCATGACTTTCCATCATTGGTCAAGAGGCTGCGCGCCGGCCGGTGAACAGACGCGTGAGCAATATGAATCTGCACATCGCTCACTCTGGCGCATGGGGTCTCGCGATCATCATGATCGTGGTGGCCTCCTGGCTCTTCTACCGGTATTTCGCGCCCAAGGGCTGGCGCGAGTGGGCCGGCGCAGGCTTGGTTCAGGCGTTCATCATCGCCCTGTACGCGGAAATGTACGGCTTCCCGCTGACGATCTATCTTCTCGTGCGGTTCTTCCATCTCGACCGCCGCGGCTTGAACGCGAACTTGTGGTCGACGCTGCTCGGACTGGGCGATACCGGAATGTTGATCTCCATGCTCATCGGGTATCTGGTGCTTTTTTTCGGCATCGGCTTGTTCATCGAGGGATGGCGAGAACTCTACCGAGCGCACCAGGCGGGCAGACTCGCATCCGAGGGACTCTACGGTCTCGTGCGCCACCCCCAGTACGCCGGGCTTTTCGTGGGGCTCTTCGGAGAGGGCGTCGTTCATTGGCCGACCGTCTTTTCCGTGACACTCTTTCCGATCATCGTGCTTGCCTACACCCTGCTCGCGTACCGGGAAGAGCGGGACATGATCGAGAAATTCGGCGACCGATACGAGCAGTATCGGCGGCGCGTGCCCATGTTCTTCCCGAGACGGGGCGGTTGGCACCGGCTCATCGAGCAGGCCAAGCCTTAAGCGGCCCACGGTGTCGAGGCATCACTCAAGCCAGGAGACTCAAGTGAAATCCAGACTCTCAATTGCGTTGCCGGGCATTGCCCTGGCGTTGTTGGCGATCACGGCCGCGCAGGCCGCGCCCCCTTCACCCCGGCCGCCGGCGGCTCAAGCAACCGAACCGGCCGCGATGGCCGCACAGCATCTCAACGAGATGGAAGCTCGGATGAAACTCATGCAGGAGCAGATGCGGCGTATCCGCGCGACGAAGAGTCCCGAGGTGAGGGCGACGCTGCTGCGCGAGCACATGCACACCATGATGGAGCAGATGCAGGCCATGCGCGCCATGGGCGGGCGGATGATGTCCGGCATGATGCCTCGGGGAATGATGGGCGGTCCCTCGATGGGACACGGGATGATGGGTAACGGCATGATGGGTGGCGGCAGTCGGAATGCACCCTCCGCGCAACAGTGCCAGCGGATGCACGACCGGATGCGGGATCAGATGCAGAACCGTCTCGACATGATGCAACTGATGATGGAGCAGATGATGGGCCAAATGCAGGCGATGCAGGGAATGCCTACGGCAGGGAAGGGCCCGCAGCCGTAGCTTCCCTGAGGAGAGGAGCAATCCCCGGAAGCTCTTCCGCGTGTCAATGAATCTGGATGACGATACGAGTGAAACCCCACGGTAGCGCCCGTGGGGCGGCACCTCAGTGCCCTCACACCTCGAGTCGCGGTACTCAACTGCACGGAATGCCCGGGCAATGCCCGGCCTCCTCGGCGGTAGCGTTTGAGTTCGCAAAGCGTTAGTATGATAACCGCATGATGGGTCGACGACTTCATTCGCATTTCGTCACGCTGCTGCTGGCTCTCGTAACGCTCGGGTACGGTCAGCAGGTCTGGGCGTGTCCCATGATGCTGTCCCCGACTCCGGTCCCGATGCACTGTCCCATGACGGGTCACCGGGCGCCGATGCCTTGCGGTGGCACGTCTTTGTCCTGCGGAGCCTCGTGCGGGATGACAGGCGCCTGTGGGTGGGTGCCCGCTGGGCCGGCGGCTCGAATCGCGGGGATAGAAATCCCGGATGCGCACGCGGTCGCTTCGCCAGCGCCTGCATGGACCGTTGCCTCTCCTGTAGCGGCGCATCGAAGCACGCCACCGCGGGGACCCCCGCGGATCGCCACCGCCCCCTCGGCAGGGCGCGACACCTATCTTTCGACCCTGCGTCTGAGACTCTAACACTCCCCGTTGCGGATCGGTGCTTGCACGCCAAGCGTGTGCGGGCGCGTCATCGTTTGGGATCTGCAAACGGAGTGTCTTGTGCGTCAATACTCGAAAAGTCTCGCCGGCGTGGTCGGCTTGGCGTTGTTCATCGCCGTGAGCGCAACTCATGCCGCGGATCTCGCGCACCGGGACCGTGATGTGGCGCTTGCGGCGCCGCTGACAGCTGAGTCGTTCACCGTCGCGGTGCTTGCCCGAAACGCAAGTCTCCGGGCCATGCGCCAAGCGCTGGTCGCGGCCGTCTCCGGTATCCGCCCGGCCGGCGCGCTGCCCGATCCGATGCTGAGCGTATCGGCGGCACCGCGTACCTTCGGCAGCGCCATGGGAACGGGCGAGGACATCGAGGTGAGTCAGGCCCTGCCCTGGTGGGGCACGCTCGAGGTGCGCAAGGAGATCGCCCGAGCGGATGCGGAAGTGGCGCGTCACGACCTCCAGGCGCTGCGGCTGCGCCTCGCGGCGACGGCTCGAGGCATCTTCGCGGACTGGGTATTCGTTCACCGCGCGCTCCTCATCAATGCCTCCAACCAGTCCGTCATCGGCGAGCTACGGCGCATCGCCTCGGTCCGCTATGCGACGGGCAAGGCGCCGCAATCCGATGTGCTGCAAGCGGATGTCGAGCGCACCATGCTCGCGCAGCAGCAGCTCGAGTGGCAGCGCAAAATCGCCGTCGTCGCCGCGCGCATGAACGCGCTGCTCGATCGACCGCCCACTTTCCCGATTCCTCTGCCGGCGGCTTTACCCGCCCCGACGCAACTACCGTCCGAAGCGGCGCTCCTGCAGCGAGCACTGACCCACCCGCAGCTGAAGGCGCTCGAAGCCCAAGAGCACGCCGCGCAGGCGAAAGCGCGGCTTGCGGGCAAGCAACGCTACCCGAAATTTCAGGTCAGTGCCGGCTACAACAGCATGTGGTCGGATCCCGCCATGCGGCCGATGGTGGGACTATCTTTCACGGTACCGCTCGATCAGGGGAAGTACAGCGCTGAGGTTGACGCCGCTCAGGCGCAGGCTCGGCGGGCCGAATACGAGCTCGAGAACCAGCGCGCCGCTCTGCTCGCCGATCTCTCGGGTGCCTATGCCTCGACGCGTGAGGCGGCGAAGTCGCTCGCTCTCTATCGAGACGACCTCGTGCCCTTGGCGCGCGATGCGCTCGATGTGGCCTTGAGCGAATACAGCAGCGGCCGGGGCGGCTTTCTCGAGGTTCTGACCGCCGAACAGCACCAGCTCGATACCGCGCTCGGACTCGCCCGGGCGCAATCGGAATACTTCGATCGGTGGGCTGAGCTCGAGCGACTGAGCGGGAGCGGGCTTGCGAGACCGAATGAGACGGGGACCTCGCCATGAAGACGAATTACCGTATCGGATTTTTCAGTGCGCTCGCCGTCAATCTGCTGCTCCTGGGCGCTGCGGGGGTCCTCTGGTGGCGGTTGCATCCGGCTGCGGTGGCAGGACTCGTCTCGCAGGCGGCCGCGGTTGCCGCGTCTCGAGCGAGCGCAGTGGCCGGGAGCCGTGAGCCTTCGCAAGAGTCGCCGCTCGCGCCGGTGCCCATCTCCTCCCAACAATTGCAGCGCATCGGGGTCAGGATCGGCGAAGTCCGGCGCAAGTCCGTCAGCGATGTGATCCGCACGACGGGCAGTGTCGCGGTCGATGAACGAGGGCTCGCGTACGTGCAGGTGCGCTTCGCGGGTTACATTCAGAAGGTATTCGTCGACTCGACCTACCAGTACGTGCGCCGGGG
>JAJZSQ010000131.1:3866-7767 GCA_021849615.1 Pseudomonadota bacterium | reverse complement strand
GCCGATCATTCTGATGGGTGGACTCGTCGGGCGGGTGTTTCGCCAGTTCGCGCTCACGCTCGCGATCACCGTGGCACTCTCGCTCATCATTTCCCTCACCACCACTCCGATGCTCTGCGGCCGGCTGCTGCGCGCCCATCCGAAGCAGGGCTCACTGTTCCGGGCCGTCGAGCGAATGTTCAACCACACGCGCGATTTCTACGATCACACCCTCGGCGTCGCCCTGCGCCATCCGCGCGCGGTGATGTTCACGCTGCTCGGGGTGGTGGTGCTGAACTTCTACCTGTTCGCCATCGTGCCGAAGAGCTTCTTCCCGCAGCAGAGCTCGGGTAACTTGAGCGGCTATCTGGTCGCCGGCCAGAGCACTTCGTTCCAGGCCATGCAGCAGAAGCTGCGCTACGTGGTGAACATCATCAAGCGCGACCCAGCCGTGGTGAACGTGGTTGGGTTCACCGGCGGCGGCTGGGGCGGCGGGGCGAACACGGCACACATGTTCATCACCTTGAAACCGCTCGCCGACCGACGGCACACCGATGCGCAGATCCTCTCGCGACTGCGGCACAAGCTCACTGGGTTCACCGGCGCGCGGCTGTACCTGAAGACCTCCGAGGACTTCCACTCCGGCGGGCGCGAGGGGTACGGTGAGTACCAGTACACGCTGCTCAGCGATGACATCGGGCTGCTGAACACCTGGGCGCCGAAGATTGAGGCGGCGCTGAAGAAGTCCAAGCAGCTGCGCGACGTGAGCTCCGACCATCAGGTCGGCGGGCTCGACGTGCAACTGCACGTCGAGCGCGCGCTCGCGGCGCGCTACGGCCTGAACCTCTCGCAGATCGACAATACGCTCTACGACGCGTTCGGCCAGCGCCTGGTCTCGACGATCTACCAGGACATGAACCAGTATCACGTGGTCATGGAGGTCAACCCGAAGTTCTGGAACAGCCCGGCGACGCTGAAGGACCTGTACGTGAGCACCTCGGGCGGGGCACTTTCGGGCACCGAGTCGAGCATGGCCGCGGCCAACGCGTTCCAGTTCCCCGGCGTGACCCGCACGGGCGCTGCGCAGAACTTCGCGCTGAACCAGATCGCAGCCACCACCGGCGGGGCCTCCACGGGCAGCGCGGTGAGCACCCAGGCCGAGACCATGGTGCCGCTCGCGGCGTTCTCGAGCTACGGCCCGGGACTGACCCCGCTCGCCATCAACCACCAGGGACCGTTCGTCGCCACGACATTCTCGTTCAATCTGCCGGTGGGCGAGCCGCTCGGCGTTGCCACCGCCGCCATTGAGCGAACCATGCGGGATCTGGATGTTCCGGTGGCCGTGCACGGCACGTTCGCCGGCAACGCGCAGCAGTTCCAGAAGACGGCCTCGGAAGAGCCGATCCTGATCCTGGCGGCGTTCGCCACCGTGTACATCGTGCTCGGGATGCTCTATGAGAGCCTGGCGCAGCCGATCACCATCCTCTCGACGCTGCCCTCGAGTGGCGTGGGGGCGGTGCTGGCGTTGCTGCTGTTCGGTGAGCCGTTCAGCCTGATCGCGCTCATCGGGGTGATCCTGCTGATCGGCGTGGTGCTGAAGAACGCCATCATGATGGTGGACGTGGCGCTGGTCGCACAGCGCGAGGAGGGCGTCGGTGCGGCGCGCGCCATCCACGAGGCGTGCCTGCTGCGCTTCCGTCCGATCATGATGACCACGATCGCGGCCATGTTAGGCGCGCTGCCGCTCGCGCTGATGAGCGGTCAGGGCTCAGAGATGCGCAGGCCGCTTGGCATCGCGGTGGTCGGCGGGCTTGCCATCAGCCAGATCCTCACGCTCTACACGACGCCGATCGTGTACCTGTACCTCGACCGGTTCCGCCGCTGGTTCGTGCGGACCTTTACCCGGCGCGGCGCGCTGGCGCTCGCCGCAGGGAGACCCATTCTATGATCCGTCGTACGTGGCCGCTGATCGCGCTCGGCATCGCGGTGAGCCTCACCGGCTGCGCGATCGGCCCGAACTATCACCGGCCGAGCGCCCCCGTGGCGATGCAGTACAAGGCCGAGCACGGCTGGGCGCCGGCGGTGCCGGCGTACATCGTGCCGAGCCAGTGGTGGAGCGTCTATCACGATCCGGTGCTCTCGCGCCTGGAGAGCCAGGTCGAGGTGTCGAACCAGAACCTCAAGGCCGCCGTCGCCGCCTACTATGCGGCGCGCGAAGCGGCCGGCGTCACGCGCGGAACACTGTTCCCGACGATCGGTCTGGGTGCCAGCCAGACACGCAGCGGCGGTGGCGCGGTGAGCTCGTTCGCATTTGGCGGCGCGCGTACCGCGAACCAGTTCGGCGCGAGCGGCTCGTGGGATGTCGATCTGTGGGGCAAGCTGCGGCGCGAGCTGGAAAGCGCCAATGACCGGGCCCAGGCGAGCGCGGCGGACGTGGCCGCCGCGCGGCTCTCGGCGCAGACCACACTCGCCCAGGACTACTTCCAGTTGCGCGCCGCGGAGGAGCAGTTGCGATTGCTGAAGGCGCTGGTGAAGGACGACCAGGCCTCGCTCAAGATCGCGCAGAACCGCGTCAACGCGGGCGTCACGACGCTGGCGGATGTCTATGCGGCGCGCACGCAGCTCGAGAGCACCCAGGCGCAGGAGGACACGGCGCTGCTGAATCGGGCGACGCTCGAGCATGCGATCGCGGTGCTGATCGGACGGCCGCCGGCGGACCTGTCGCTGGCGCAGGGTCATCTGGCCGCGCGCGTGCCGGTGGTGCCGCCCGGCCTGCCGTCGCGCCTGCTGCTGCGCCGACCGGACATCGCCGCGGCCGAGCGCAGCATGGCGAGCGCCAATGCCGACATCGGGGTCGCCGAGGCGGCCTGGTTCCCGAGTCTGACGCTCACCGGTGCGTACGACTTTGATTCGGCTGCGATCTCCGGACTGATCAAAGCGAGCAATGCGGTCTGGTCGTACGGCCCGCAGATTGCGCTGAACCTCTTCAACGGCGGAGCGACGATCGCCCAGACCCGCGAGGCGCGGGCCACCTACGATGAGGCGGTGGCGACCTACCGCCAGACGGTGCTCGGGGCGTTCCAGCAGGTCGAGGACGATCTGGCCAGTCTGCATTTCCTGCAGAACCAGTACGCCGAGGAGACGCAGGCGGTGAGCGATGCGAAGCGCTCCGAGGCGCTGACGCTGAACCAGTACAAGGCGGGCGTGGCGGATTATGCGAGCGTGCTCACGGTGCAGACCGCGCGCCTGAATGCGGAGATCACTGCGGTGAACCTGCAGAGTCAGCGGCTCGTGGCGAGCGCCGGCCTCATCGATGCGGTCGGCGGCGGGTGGAACAGCCGCTCGCTGCAGGGACCGAACGATGGGGTGAAGGAGAGTCTCAGCAGTACGGTGGATACGCGTTGAACCGTTCGGTGCATCGGACGGTTTAAGCGAGGATCTCGGAACAAAACACGACCGGCGTCAGTATGCGTGCCTGGCCGATCGTACCGCGCCGCAGCAGTCCGGCGCGTCGATCACCGCTCACCAGGTAATCCGCTTGGCCGTCCAACGCCATGGCGAGGAGGAACTCATCGTCCGGGTCATGCAGCGCGATGCCTGCCGGCAAAGGTAAGAGCCGCTTCAGTACGACGGCGTGTTGTAGATGGTTCACCATAGTGCCCATACGGTGGGCGGGCAGAATGCTTTTCAGTTTTGGGTAGCGGCTTGCACGGCGTAGCTCATCGAGTTGCACCGCTGCAGTCACGAGTTTGAATCTGCGCTCACGCCAGGCGCGATAGATCGTCTCGGGCGCTCCATGCGGCGATATCAGCGTGCTGAGGAGCACGTTGGTATCGAGAATGACGCGCATTATTTTTCACGCGCCCAATGGATGGCCTCGTCGATCAGGTCGTTCACCTGCGATTCCGCCATGCTCGCGGTG
>JAJZSQ010000131.1:0-3766 GCA_021849615.1 Pseudomonadota bacterium | reverse complement strand
CCGATGTTCGTCGCGCCGGCGGGTTCGTCAGGCGGGCTGACAAGGGCGGATCGGGACCGATCACGACTGGGCGTGTGAGGCGAGCCATTCCTCGGGCGTTACCGCGCCTGCACGCTGAACCAACTCCTGATCCCAGGAAATCAGTTGACCACCGATCTCATGGGCCGCAGCGGCATAGAGTGCATCCGCGGCGCGCAGAAACCCTTCAGTGCCGAGCTCGAGGGCATGATCGTGGAGTGAATCCACGTCGAGCAGGGTGAGACGTTCCGATCGCGCCAGGCGGTGGGCCAGCGCACGCCCGGTGGCGGCGTTGCGGAAGCGGCGAGAGAGCGCACAGGCGACTTCGAGCGGTGCGATGGCGGGCAGCGCGAGGCGATCACGAGAGCGCATCACCGCCTGCAGGCATCGTCGGCTGACGGGCGAGCACGGATCCGTGGGGTCTGCGGCAGTCACCCAGACATTGGCGTCGATGACCCAGGGTCTCACGGACGCTCCAGCCGGTTGCGGTCCTCGTCGAGGAGCTGGCGAGCCGTAGGACCCCCGGGGGCGGTTCGTGCCGCAGCATCCGCATCGGCCAGCCAGCTCGCAAGCCACGCCTCCGGGGAGACGTTCTCATCGGCGGGTGGGGACTCTCCGAGCCATTGCTGGTAAAGATCGGTCGTCGTCTCCCGGACGGAATAGCCGAGCAGGGCGCTCTTGGCCTTCACTTTGCGGTAGAGCGTGTCGGGGATGTCGATCGTCACTTTCATGGGACAGAAGATACCCGTATTACTGTATCACTGTAAAGCAGGAATTGCGCGCTCCATTGAACGGGGAGCCAGGCGTGTGGCAGCCGGGGATGATGGCCCGCCGAACCCGGCACAATCTCCGACGAAACTCAGAGAGCACGGGCAGTATCGGCAGTATCTTTAAGCCCGCGGCTCAGGGTGTCTCGCGGTCCGTCCAGGGACTGAAGCAAGCGGCCGGGCGGGTAAATCTCAGGGGCGGGGAGACGAGCGTGATCGACGGGCAGACTCCAGTGCAATTGGCGGGCAAGCTCGGACTGGGGCTTGCCATGGCCATCTTCCTCGGACTGGCCTTCGAGGGACTGTACAAGCAGGAGCCGCGCACCTCGCCCGGCGGGATCCGCACCTTCCCCCTGCTCGCGATCGTCGGGGCGCTCCTGTACCTGCTCGATCCGCACACCCTGATGCTCTACGCAGTCGGCCTCGGTGCGCTGGCTCTGTGGCTGTATGCGCATCTGCGCACGGCCGGAGCCCCTGAGACCCAACGTCCGACGCTCATCGTGCCGGCGGCAAACCTGCTCGCCTACCTCTTCGGACCGGTGGCGCTCACGCAGCCCTCCTGGCTCGTCGTGTCGGTCGCCGTGGTGGCGGTGCTCCTGATCGAAGGGCGCGAGGTGCTGCATCGGGCGGTGCGCCAGCTGGCCCGCGAGGAGATCTACACCCTCGGCAAATTCCTCATCCTGGTCGGCATCATCCTGCCGCTGGTGCCGGATAGGCCCGTGGTCGCGGCCACCCCCATCACACCGTTCGAAGTCTGGCTCGCGCTGGTGGCCGTCTCGAGCCTGTCCTACCTCAGTTATCTGCTGCAGCGCTATCTGCCGCACCGCGGCACGCTGGTGCCGGCGATTCTCGGCGGGGCGTATTCCTCGACGGCGACCACCGTGGCGCTGGCGCGCGAGCAAAAGGCGGCCGGTGCCGCGCGGCCGGAGCTCACCGTGGGGATCATCGTCGCCACGGCGGTGATGTACCTGCGCATCGATCTGGTCGTGGCGCTGTTCAATCGGCCCGTCGCCTGGATCCTGCTGCCGAGAGTGCTCGTGCTCGCGGCGATCGCCGGCGCGATCGCGCTCGTGCAGTGGTGGCGCCGCGGCCCGGAACCGGCCACCGCCGCCGGCGCGCTGCCGACGATGAACCCGCTGCAGCTCCCGGCGGCGGTGACCTTCGCGGCGCTGTTCATCGTGGTTGCACTCGCCTCCAGCTGGGTGCGCAGCCATTTCGGCAGTCCCGGCATCTATGCCCTCGGCGGCATCGCGGGTGTCTCGGACATCAACCCCTTCGTCCTCAGTCTCGCGCAGGGCAGCGTCACCGGCATGCCGGCGGCCGGAATCGGTGCGGCAATCCTCATCGCGGCCGCCTCGAACAACATCATGAACGGACTGTACGCACTCGCCTTCGGCGGGGTGCGCCCGTGTCTGCGCGCCTCATTGGCGCTCTTTGCCACGGCGGCGGCGGGACTGGTGCTCGCGTTTTTGACGCTGCCGCGCTGAGGTGCCGGACCGCGCTCCCAAGTCGGGCGTCAGGCGCCGAGGTTGATGTCGGGACGCTTCTCGGCCGGGCGCGGCAGGAACGGATGGATCAGCTGCTCGCCGAGCGTGGCCGGCATCGGCGTGTCGATCCCGTAGCGCTCCGGCCACTCGGCCGGCCGCACGTACGTGCCGAAGAGGTGATCGACCAGCGGCAGCATGGCCGCGTAATTACGGTCGCGCAGCGCGTCCTGGGTGTGGTGCCAGCGGTGAAAGAACGGAGTCGCGATCACGTGCTCGAGGGGGCCGAAGCGCCAGCGCACGTTGGCATGGACGAAAAACCCCCAGAGCGTCGCGATCACCAGCACCAGGGCGGGAATGCCCGCACCGCCGGCGAGCCCGAGCGCCACCACCGGAACGAAGCCGCACAATCGGGTGAACACCATGTCGAGCGGATGGGCGCGGGTGTTGGTCAGGAAGTCCACGGCGGTGGCGCTGTGGTGAATGGAGTGGAAGCGCCACAGCAGCGGGATCTGGTGGCTCAGGCGGTGGCCCCAGTAAAAGCCGATCTCGGCGATCACCACCGAGAGGGCGAGTCGGGCGCTCAAGGGCAGCGCAGCAATGCGCCAGAGGATCCCCTCCGGCATGACGCGGTACAGCGCCACGCCGAAGTACATCAGCGGCACGGCGAGCAGGATCCCGGTGGTCAGGGAGTTGAGCGCATAGTAGCCGAGGTCGGTCAGCCACTGGGTCCGCAGCACCGGCTGGCGGTGCACGCTCATGAGCCGCTCGAGCGGCACGAACAGCGCCAGGAGGATTCCCAGCCAGACGGCCAGGTGCAGGGATTGGGACAACAGTGAGCTCATGTGAGCCCATCATCGACGCCGGGCGTGCGGGCCGCAATGGTCCGCACGCCCGGCTGTGCGCTAGATCAGATTAGGCACGATCCTGCTGGGCGCGACGGCGCTGGATCAGCGCGAAGCCCAGCGCGAGCAGACCGCCGCCGAGCAGTGCCAGCGCGCCCGGCTCGGGCGCCTGGACCATCGACACGTTGGTCAGCACGGCCACCGGCGGATAGCCGGTCGGGTCGCCGACGGACAGGAAGCTCAGCGTCTCCGACGGCGCATTCGCCGTGAAGTACAACGAACCGGTCTTCCAACCCGTGAACCCGCCGCTCGGGTTCCAAAGCGTCTGGGTGTCGAGGGTCTGGCTGCCGAGCGACACGGCCAGGTACTCGCTCGTCATGCCGGTGCGGCTCTGCATCTGCGATCCGCCCCAGTTGAACGTCACCAGGTAGCTCTGGCCGATCATCAGGTTGTTCAGCGTCTGCGCGATGCTCGACTGCACGCCCGCGGTCTGATCCCCATCGAGGCCGACGAAGGCGCCGTTGCCCGGCGGCGCGGTCAGCGTGCCGTACAGCTTCTCATTCCCGGTGTTCTTCGTGCTGCCCTGGCCCCACTCACTGTGGGCCTCCTGGGTCGTCGCCGCTGAGGCGCTCGGATACAAGATCTCGTAGCC
>JAJZSQ010000130.1 GCA_021849615.1 Pseudomonadota bacterium | reverse complement strand
CGTGAACACCCCGGCGTAATGGCGCGACCCGAAGAAGTCGGTGATCACGGTGCCGCCCGGACCTGGATCGCCCCAGCCCGCCGTCTGCGGCTCCAGATACAACGTTCCGAACAGTTGCGGCCGCAATCCGACGGCGCGACTGATCTCGGAAGTGACGTTGGCTCCGAACCCGTACAGCACCGAGAAACTGTCCGCATAGTGTTGGACCGGATCGATGACGTCGAAATCCCGGTGCAGGACCGGGCCGGTCATGCCGAGATTCGGATAATCGAACGTGTTCCAGGTGAAGATCGGCAGGCTCGAGTCGGCAAACTTGTTCCCGAGCACGCGCGCATCGGCAGTCGAGGATATGACGATCAGGGCCGCTCCGTCGGCTGCCGACGGACGCACCCGCGCATCGACGGTGTGGACGCGCAATCCCAGCTCGCGCAGGTGACGCGCCACGAGCGCGTCGTCGTTGGGCTGCGACGCATGGGCACCGCCGGTGACGAACAGCACCGTTTTACCCGCAAGCGCCGCCCATGGTGCGAGCGCTGCCCGCGCCTGCGGCAGGGCCGTCAGCCCGAGGAGCGCGCACCACACGAGGTGGCGCAGCACGTTGACACAGCGGTTCATTCGACCTCCGATCGGTCGGCGCCGAGTGCCCAGAGCACCGCCCGTCCGCCCGGGGGCGGCGCCAGGGCGAGCCACAGTTCCCCGGCCGGCGCCGCCAGCGCCAGCGCGGTGCACCGGGTCGGCAACGGGAGTTGCCCGTGGTCCCGATAGCGCACGAAGGCCTGCATCTGGATGGCCGCGACGGCCTCGGTGCCGGCAAAGAACGCGCCGCCCTTCCAGCCATGGGCACCCCGGGGATGAAACGCGAACGCTGCCCGCAGCTGCGGACCGCCCGGGATGGGTAAACGCACGAAGGTGAAACCGAGATCCGCATCGACGATGAGCGCCCGACCGTTGCTGCAGCCGACGAACAACCGCCGCCCGATCGGGTCCATGGCCAACCCGCGTGGAGCCCGACAGCGCCGCAGTACGATCGAACCGTCAGCGCGCATCGCCCGGGCATCGATGACCTGCAGCGCGTTGCGTGTCGCGTTTGCGACATACAGTGTGCCGCGGCCATTGCCGGCCATCTGGCCGAGAGCACCGCCGAGGTGCACGCGTCCCAGCGGCCGACCCGAGGCGGGATCCACTCGTACGATGCTCCCGTTCGGGCGACTCTCGACAAAGAGCATGTCCGCCCCGCGGTCGTAGAGCAGTGCCGTGGGGGGTCCTGCATCGAGTACGCGCCGATGCTCGACGGTGAGCGTGCGTGCCGATAAAAACACGAGCTCCGCCGGCGCGCGCACAGCGGCGACGATCTCTCCGGCACCATTGCGCGCCAGGGCACTCACCGTCCCCGCGAGTCGCCGCTGCACGGCAAGCCGCGCTCCGCTCAGCGCATACCCCTCGATCCGCCGCCCCTGGGCGGCGTAGATCTCCCGGGTCTGCGGATCGAACAGCAGCGCATGAACCGCTCCTGCCGCCGGCAACGTGATGCGGCGCTCCCGCTGGAATGGAAATCCGCCCCCCGCCACCGCCGGCCACTGCGCGCTCAGCAGCAACAGCCCCACTGTCAGCGCCGTGAGGCGCCCCCTCGTGTGCATGCGCACGCCCTCAGTCCCGGCGAGTGCCGCCGGCCAGCCGCAACGCCGCCTTGACCTGGAATTCCCGCAGCGGCACGAAGACGCCCTCACGGCGCACGTCCCGCTGCCCCGGGCGACTGAGAATGAGCCGCAGGAATTCCTGCACAGCCGGCGCAAGCTTCGCGCCGGGGCGCAGATTCACATTTGCATAAATCACACGGCTGAGCGGATAGCGGGCGAGCGCGACATTCGTATAGGTCGGCGATACTGCGCCCGCGCCCCGGCCAAGCGCGAGAATCTTCACCCCCGCATCCACGAACGCCAGCCCCGTGTACCCGATGCCGTCCGGGTCCGCCGCGACGCGTCGCGCCACCGGGAACACGGTGCGACTGAACCGCATGCCCTGACGCCAATGACCGCGCGCCGCGCCCCGATCGAGCACGCGCTCCCGCACGAACTCCTCGAAGCCGTTCCACGGCTTGATGCCGTAGACGTGAATCGGTCGGTTCGCCCAGGCCCCGCGCGCACCCACATCGCCCCAGGTTACCGCCAGATGATCCCCGCGCAGATGCGAGCGGGAGAAAATGGCATCGAGCTGCGCTAGCGTCAGCCGCTTCACCGGATTCAACGGATTGGCGATCACCGCGACCGCATCCAGGTAGCCGAATTGCCGCCACGACCCTCCCGACACCGCGACGCTGGTCGGCCCATAGCCGTATTTCGCCCGGAACGATGTGACGTCCGTCGGTTTCAATTCGCGCGAAACGAACGCAATATCGATGCGACCCTCGCGCAGCGCCGTTGCACCATCGCTGCCCTCGAACGGGGGCCCGAACACGACACGAACGGCAGGATAGTAATGCGCGAACGAACGAATCCACGCACGCACCAGCGCCGGCATGGTATCCGAACACATCAGTCGTAACGTGCCGCTCAGCGCACGTGAATACCGCGGCGTGAAGCGTCGCAGCGCCGGATCGAGCGTCGGCTGAAGCACCTCGGGCCGCGGCAGCGTCCGGCCCTGGCGCATGCCGGCCAGATCCTGTGCGTGCGTCTGCGCCGCATGAGTAGGTGCCGGAGGCAACTGCCACTCCACCGTAGCAGTACCCGCCGAAGCGTACCCCGACGCCGCCAGCACCAGCGCGACGGCGGCCCGCCGCAGTCTACCGCCCTCCCTGACCTGCCGCCTCATTGCAGGTACACCCGCGCCGAAAGCGTGAACATGCGCGGCGCGCCGGGAAGGATACTGAGATTATTGGTGAACCCGGAGCTCTGGTAATACGTCGCATCGAGCAAATTGGTCACCTTGAACGTCAGCGTGTATCGGGACCGCACGTAGTACAGGGCAGTGTCGACGCGTGTATAGGCGGGCAGGATCAGCATCGGCTCGGCCTTGGTCGGGCTGATGCCGTTGCGCTGGCCATCGTGGATGATGCCGAGCCCGATCCCAAAGCCGCGCAATGCGGGGGTCGAGAACTGATATCGGGACCACAGATGCTCGGCCATCCGCGGCACGTTCGGCAGCTGTAGACCGACCTCATAGTGATCTGTGGACTGAGTGATCTGGGCGCGGGTATAGGCCGCGCCGGCGGTGATCTGCCAGTTCGGCAGAGGCCTGGCATTCACCTCGAACTCCACGCCTTTGGACTGCGCCCTGCCGACCTGCTCATAGCAACTGCCGTAATTGGCGCACGCGAAATGACTGAACGTATTCTTCTCATCGATCCGGAAAAGCGCGAGTGTCGAGCTCAGGCGGCCGTGCCAAAAGCCGTCCTTCTCCCCCACCTCGTATTGGGTCGCCGACGTCGGTACGAAATTGCTCGTCCCGTCGATGCTGATGGCATTTGACGGCGGCGGTTCGAACGACGTGCTGTAGCTCGCGTACAGGCTCCAGTGCTTGTCGGGCTGATAGACGATGCCGCCCATGGGCAGCACGTCGTGTGCCGTCGAAACCGTTTCGGCCGAATACTTTCCCGTGATCGGGTAGAACGTGCTCAGCCACTGCTTGTCGTAGGCGTAGCGTAGACCGACAGATCCCTTCCAGTGTTTCGAAAACGACAATTCATCGGCCATGTACGCACCGAAATTCTCGATCACCTCGCTACGATTATCGAGCAGCGTATCGTGGCCCGGCGCTACCAGCGGCAGATCGCCGAGTGCGGGCACGTTCGCGTAGCTCGGGTTGTAGATGCTGATATTGAGCGAGTCCGGTCCCGTGGCCGGCGCGTTGAAGAACTGCTTGCGGTCCTCATAGGCCGAGTCACGACCACCGGTCGCTCCGACCACCATCTGGTGAGTCACCCCGAAGGTGTCGAACTTCATCTGCAGATGCGTATCGATGTAATGGTACCCGCGCTGATTGATCTGGCCGCGGGCGCGTCGCTGGATGAATTGCAGGTTCGGGCTGATCGCATACATGTCGAAGCCGCGAGCCTCGTCGGTATGCCACACATCGCGCGTCTCCAGGTGCCACGTCCAGCCATTTGCGAAGCGATGCACGAAGAACGTCGACAGCACACTGCCGTGCTCCTTGCCGTAATCGTTTGGCTGCTGATAGCGCGTCGTGATCGGCGCCACGAGATTGATGTCGTTGTTCGGCGCCACCAGATAACTGTCGTAACTGTACCGAAGCGCCTGGTAGACGTATTGCAGCGTCAGTTTCGTTGCCTGCGAGATGCGCCAGGTGAAGCTCGGCGCGAGGTAGATGTTGCGGTTGTAGGCGTAGGTTCGGTATGTATCGGCATTCTGGTCGGATACGATGAGCCGGTAGAGAAAGTGCCGATTGCCGGCAATCGGACCGGTGGCATCCATCCCCGCAGTGAAGCCCGGACGCTCGGCGATCCCGACCCCGTGTCCGTCATAGGTCGTGCCGATGGCCGACAGTTCGACCGAACTGCGCGCCTGGGGCTTTTTGGTCACCAGGTTAATGAACCCGCCCGGCTGCTCCTCGCCGTTCAGCACCGACGCCGGCCCTCGGACGACATCGATGCGCTGGATGCCGATGGTCACGGGCGAGCCGAAGCGCGTTTCCAGTCCCGGCAGCCCATCGACCAGGATCGAGTTCTGATCATTTGCACCGCTTTCAAAGCCGCGAAAAACGATGTCGTAGCCGGTCGAGCCCGCACTCTGAATGCCGGTCATGTAGGAATAGAGCGAGGAGACATGCTGCGCCTCGATCGCGTGCATGAAGCTCTGCGTGTACGTCGAGATCGAGAACGGGGTGTCCTTGGCCGGCAGATTCATCTTCATGGCGCTGAAGCCGGCGTTGGAGATGAAGCGCGCCTCGACGAGAACGGCCTGCAGCGCCGGAGGCTTTTTGCCACGTGCCGGCACGCGCACCGCGGACGCGGGCGGCCGGGGGACCGGTGCGTTCGTCGTTTGCACCGGGGAAGACGGGGCATCGGCGGTGCCGGCGCGGCGGATCGCAATGGTGCGTCCGTTGACGCGAGTGAACGTGAAGCCAGACCCGGACAACAGCTGCATCAAGGCGGCACGGACCCCCATGCGTCCGGTGAGCCGGCGGGCTTTGAGGTGCTCGAGCGCCCGGTAATCGAACAGCAGCTGGACATGCGCCTGGTGCGCGAACTCGCGCAGGGCCGCCGGCATCGGCTGGGCGGCAATATTGAATGCCATCGGATGATCCGCCGCCGCTGCGAGCGGCGCGGTGGCCATCGATGCGCAAACCAGCAGAAATGTCGCCAAGATCAACGGCCATCGTGCGATGCGTAGCATGCGACCCCCTCAGTCGTTTTTTATCGTGCGCTTGAGTGAGGACGAACGGCGCTTGAATCTCCTATACCGCCATCGCCCCTCACTGCGCGGCGGCGCGGTACAGCAGAATGGTGTGATGGGGGCCGGGCAGGGACTGGATGTTGAACGAGCGGCCCAGCGCGGCGACGAAGCTGCTCACGGCGAGGACGCGGAACGTGCCACCGATGCGCAGCCGCAGGAGGGTCGGATCGGTGACGACGATCTTGCGGTAATTCGAGCGGTTGAACTCCGCAACGGCCCGGCCGAGCGTCTCGCCGCGAAAATTCAGTTTGCGACGCAGCCAGTGCAACTGCCGTGCGATGTCTTGCGCCGAGCCGTGCCGCACCAGGACGCGATGAGCCGTGACCACGGCCTCATCGTCAGCCCAGAGCACCGGCACGCTGCTCTGCGAATCAGACGGAGCGTCAGCATCGGGCAAGACCGCGACCCGGCCGCGGCGAACGAAAATCTGCACGGTGCGCGCGTCCTTGCGCCGCACGTCGAACACGGTCCCGACATCGCGAACCGTGTGCCCGTCGGCGCTGACTTGGAACGGCCAATGGCCGTTGTGGACGACTTTGAACTGCGCTTCGCCGCGAACCAGGACGACGGACCGTGTCGTACGGTTGAAGCGCACTCGCAGCTCGGTGTTCGCGTTGAGCGTCGCCACGGTGCCGTCGGACAGAACCACGCGCGAGAGCGCATCGGGCCCGGCGCGAAGAACTTGAGCGACACCGCGCGCGGAGAGATGCCACCAGGTCAGGAATCCGGCCGCAACGGCAGCAACCGCGAGTGCAGCCAGGGCATGGCGGCGCAGGCGAGGGACGACCGAGGCGCGCCGTCGCTCTGGCCTTGCATGGGCTGACGCCAGTAGATCCGGATCGATGGCCTCATTCCGAGGACGCAGGCGCGCCAGGCGTTCGGTGCGGGTCCACGCCTCGGCGAGACGCAGATAGGCGGCGCGATGGCGTGGGTCTGCCAGCAGCCAGGCCGCAAGCTCCGCGTCCACGGCCGATCCGCGCGCATCGCTGCGCGCGATCCACCCTGCGGCGCGTTCCTCGATGTCCGTCGCTTCACTCATGACGTTTCAACCGGCGCGCCAGACGTCCTGCCAGTGAGTACGGCTGATCCGCCCCCACTTCGCGCGCGAACAGTGACTCGGCACAGCGGCGCACCGCACGAGCGAGCAATTGCTCGACGGTGCTCTCCTTGATGCACAGTTGCTTGGCGATTTCACGCTGGGATAATCCGTACACACGCCGCAGCGTCAGGGCCTGCCGGCACCGTTCGGGAAGCTCGGCGACACACTCGGCGAGCAGCGCAAGTTCCTGGTGGGCATTGACGATTTCCTCCACCTGAGCCGATTCATCGAGCACATCGAGCGCCGCAATGTCAGCGACCAGATTGATCGGCACCACGTCTCGATGCCGCAGCCAGTCGAGCGCGACATTACGCGCCACCGTCAGCGCGAAGGCACGGACGGAGCGGATCTCGGCACTGGACTCACCCTGCGCGCTCAACAGGCGCGCGTAGGTTTCCTGCAGGAGTTCGTCCACGTCCGCCGCGTTGTGCGCATAGCGGAACAGGAACGCCCGCAGGAGCCCTTCGCATTCCAGGGCCTCAATAAGATACCGACTGCCGGCTCCGGCCACTCACTTGCCCCCCGCGGCCGAGCATGCGCCGGCACGTCGGGGCGTGCAAGCACGTCCCGGCTCATTCAACGGAATCGACAAGCCGAGGTGATCGCCGGTGTAGGAAACGTGCGCGTCAGCCGTCTACTGCGCGCAGCGAGCGACTATTCGGAAAGGTCCGGGTCGTACCAACCCTCGGGCGGCGCGACCCGATCCGCCTCCGGCGGACCCCAAGTGCCAGGCTCGTACGGATAGACCGGCGTGTCGGTCTTCAGCACCGGATCGACGATGCGCCAGGCCTCCTCGACGTAGTCCTCACGGGCGAACAGTGTCCGATCGCCGGCCATGGCATCGGTGAGCACCCGTTCGTAGGCGTCCATTTCATTGGCGCCCTCGTGGCGGCTGGCGAGCAGTTCATTGGTCTGGCCGATACCGAGTTCGGCCTCGTCCATCACGTTCAGACCAATCGCCATTTCCGTCTGCGGGCTGATGCGGAAGCGGAAATAATCATGCTGCGGCGTGCAGCCCGGATATACCGCCGGCGGCCGACGCAGATGCGCCACTACTTCGGTGCAGGTCACGGGCAGCGATTTTCCGGCGCGAATGTAAAAAGGCACGCCCTGCCAACGCCAGTTGTCCACTGCCAGACGCAACGCTGCGAAGGTTTCGGTCTTCGATCCGGCCGCGACGCCAGGCTCGTTCAGGTAACCGCGGAACTGGCCGCGCACCAGGCCTGAGGTCGTCAGCTCCGGAATCGCTTTGAGAACCTTCACCTTCTCGTCCCGGATCGACTCG
>JAJZSQ010000129.1 GCA_021849615.1 Pseudomonadota bacterium | reverse complement strand
TGCCGCCGATGAGAGACACGCACACATTCTCGATGCGGACATGACCGCGGCCAACCCGATCGGTGTCGAAGTGCTGATTGCCGTTCCAGGCTTCCAGCCAAAATGCGCGCTCTCCCTCGCGTCCCTCCCGGTCCCAGCTGGCGATCAGGCCGATCAACTCGTCGCGCTTCGCCAGAATCCCGATTGGATTATCCCGCAGCAGCTCGCCCAGCTTTTCGATGGTGGTGTCATTGGTTTTGTAGCGCCGCTCTTTGGGCGCCTCAGGCGCAGCCACATCACCAAGCTCCCGAGCAATTTCCGCCAGGCCCTGGCCTGATTTCTTCGCCTGCTGTTTGACGCGGCTTTCGATCGCGTCTTTCCTGGCGGTGTGGATCAGCATCTGACCTGCGTACTCTCCTTTTGGAGCAGAGGGTCGGGAGGTCGAATCTCCCTGCCCCGACCAATTCTTCTTCGGCGGTAGCGCTCATCCTCCGAACGCGATGAGGGCTCCGACCACCACGAGGAACACCGCGAACACCCGCTTCAGCGCAGTGCTGGGGATCGTGTGTGCCACGTGTGCCCCGACGGGTGCGAGCGTCATCGAACCCAGGGCGGCGACTGCGGCGGCCGGAAGGTACAGATAGCCTACTGAACCCCACGGCAGTGCCTGCGGCGGGGCATGCGCCGAGAGGGCGTAGGCCAATGCGCTCGAAATCGCAATGGCGAGACCGCAGACCGCGCTGGTGCTCACCGCTTTGACAGGCTTCACCCCTAGCGCCAAGAGCAGAGGAACGGTCATCGATCCGCCGCCGATGCCGATCACGGCCGATATCGCGCCGATCAGTGCGCCGGCTGGCAGCAACCAGGGCGAACGGGCCATCCGTCCGGGCTCGGCGCTCTCCGTTGTGCGCTTGCGGCCGAACACCATCCGCGCTGCGGTCACCGCGCAGAACGCCGTGATGCCCCAGCGCAGGACGTGAGCCGAGAGCCATTGGGCGATGTGCGCACCGGCCACGCCGCCGATCACCATGCCTGGCGCGAGCCATGCCCAGCTCAGCCAGACCACCGTACCGCGGCGGATATGCGCGATCGCCGAGGACGCGAGGGTCAGAACGATCGTGGCCATGGAGGTGGCCACTGCGACGTGCATCACCGCTGCCTTGGGGACTCCGAGCGCCGGAAGTGCCAGGCTCAGTGCCGCCACCACCAGTAATCCGCCGCCGATGCCGAGCAGGCCGCCGAGAAAGCCTGCGGAAGCGCCGGCGAGCAGAAGCACGGAGACGGAGAACAGCATGGGGCGGGCCACGACGTCACGGGTCTGAGCGGCAAGCCTAGCGGAATCGTCTGCACTTTGCCGCAGCGCTCGACGGTGTATCCGGCGCCCCCTGGCGGCGCCCGCATTGCCCGTTTCGCTAATGGTTCGACGGTGTCTGCGTCAGTTGTGCGGTCTGCGCTTTGAGCATCTCCCGCAGCTGCGGGAGATGCTGACGCGCCATGGCCTCGCCGATCACGGCGCCTTCCTGCGCCAGTTCCGGTAGGAGTCTGATCGCCTTGAAGCGAACTGGGAGGGTGAGCGACCCCGGCGGTTTAAATCACCGCGCAGCCGGATGTCCGGCGGCCCAAGACGATCAGGCCCAGTACGTGCATCCGTTCGCGCGACTGTGTATCAGCCCAGTCAGGTTAAACACCTCTACCGCCGGGCAGGCGGGACGTGAAGCGCGTGGAGCGGATCCGAGACGCGGTTCGGTTCAACCGAGTGAGGCAAGTCCGACCGCTGAGAAGCGCGAACGGGATGAAAGGTCCCTCGGGACCGAGGCCCTGCGCGTGCGGTCAGAAACAGCGCAGCGCAGGGTCAAGTCTGGGTGCCAATAGCTGACCTACGGGCTGCGAGCCCGCGCCAAGCCTTGCCGCAGCGATTCTCGCTTGGCTGACTTACCGTCGCGGTCCGGGCGATGGCCTGATGCTCCGGATGCCCTTCGAGTCGATCCGGTGAGCGGATCAGAACCTTAGCATTCGGGCATGTCGACGAATGTGACCGGCCGGAAAGAAGTTACGCACCGAGACGCCTGAGTCCGGCGCGGGGTGCAGGAGCGCCGGGTCGCCGAAATGATAAAGACCCTGCCGGGCGACTGAGGGTCGCCCGGCAGGGTCTGGTGGCAGGCGCTTACTGACAGGTTCCGGCGCTGGACGGGCAGGCCGGGTAGGCCGGCTGTGTGGGGAATGCCGGCAGCCAGTGCGGACGCGGCGGCACGACCACCGGGGCGCGCTGGATCTGCTTCAGCAGCACGCGCACGGCCGTCTGCAGCTGTGTGTCCTCGCCGTGGCGCGCGAGCAGTCCAGGATTCACGTGCACGGGGATCGACGGCACGACGCCGATGTTCTCCACGTTCCACTGCGAGTCGGTGCCGTACATGGCGATCTCTGAGACCACCTGCTGACCGCCATCCAGGAGCGTGAACTGGTTGTCGTAGCCGCGCACGCCGCCCCAGGTGCGCGATCCGATCGTCGGCCCGAGGTGATACTGCTGGAAGCGATACGCGAAGATGTCGCCGTCGGAGGCCGAGCCATGGTTGATGAGCGCGGCCAGGTGGCCGATATAGGCGTTCTCGGGGCTCTGATAGTGCGCCCCGTGACGGTTCGTCCAGGCAGCGACCATCTTCTGCGTCAGCTGATTGAACAGAATGGTGTCGATGAAGCCGCCGAGGTTCCAGCGGTCATCGATGATCATCCCGGGTTTATTGATCTGGCTGTAGTACTGGCGGACGAACTCATGCAGTCCGGTCGCCTCCATGTCATTGAGGTACACATAGCCGATCTTGCCATCGGAGAGCTTGCTGACTTCCCGGCGGTTGTGATTGATCCAGTGCAGCAGGTGCAGCTTGCCGCTGTTGACCACCGGCTTGACCAGGATCGTCCAGGGCTTGCCGTCCGGCTTGGACGCCAATGTCAGGCTCACCGTCTGGCCGAGCGTACCTTGCAGCAGGGCGTAGGGATTGGTGGGGGCGCGAAGCGGCATGCCGTTGATCGCGAGCACGTAGTCCCCGCGCTTGACTCGCAGGCCGGGTTGCGCCAGGGGCGCGTAATAGCCGGGAACGGTGTTGTCGCCGCGGAAGATACGCTTGAAGTAATACCGCCCGGACTGGGTGTTGAGGGCGAACTCGACGCCGAGTCCGGCGGTCGGCTGCGGCGGGCTCTTCCAGCCCATGTCGCCGCCGAAGATGTACATGTGGCTCTCCCCGAGTGAGCCGATCATGTTCGCCATCACGTAGTTCAGGTCTTCGCGGTCCCGGACCAGAGGCAGCAGCGCGCGGTAGTGCTCGCCAATGGTGGCCCACTGGGTCGCGATGAGCTTCGGATTGGCGAAATAGTCGCGAACGTTGCGCCACGCTTCGCCGAACATCTCGGTCCACTCCGCGCGCGGATCGACCTGCATCTGCATGTTCGCGGTATTGAGGGTCTTGGTCGGCGCCTGCTTGCTGAAGGTCGCCGGGCGCAGATCCCATTGGGTGCCGACCTGGTACAGCAGGGTCGATCCGTCGGCCGACAGCGCAAAGCCGCCGCCGATGCCCTGTGCCAGGGTGAGACCCTTGCGTTTGGCGAGGTTGTAGGCGCGCAGCTGCGGCGCCTCGCCCGGTATGGCGCCACCGAGCACCGGCACCGGCTCGGTGGCGTAGTAGACGGTGCCGTGAAATTCAGCGACCTGAATGATGTTGGCGGCTGGCACCGGCACCTGCACGGCGCGCTCGATCAGGCCGTTGAAGTCGATCTTGACGCGGTGCGCGGCCTTCTTGGCCTTGGCGGGGCCTTTTTTCTTGCCCTTGCCCTTGCCCTTGCCGGCGGCCTTCTTGTGCGCACCGTGATGGCCGGCGGTCGGCTGCTGCGTGCGCGGCGCGAACGGCGAAGGCGTCTTCGCCTGCAGCGTCGTGACATACAGGCCGTCCGGCACCACTCCGGAGGCGCCGAAGTTATAGCTGGACAGTACCGGGTTCACGAGGCGCGCGGAAACGAAGTACAGGTACTTGCCGTCGTGCGAGAAGGCCGGGTGGCTGTCGCTGAAATTGCCGCGGCTGATCTGATGCAGCTTGCCGCTCTTGACGTCGTAAATGAACAGCGCACGCAGATGATTGGGCAGGTGCTTCGAGAAGGCCATCCAGCGGCTGTCCGGCGAGAAGGCCACGTCGGCGAAGGCACCGATGATCATCTGACGGTCGGTGCTTACGGCTTTGCGCGCACCGGTCTTGACGTTCACCAGCCACAGCTGCTGGCGCGAGGTGCTGTAAGCGACCCAGTGGCTGTTCGGGCTCCACTGCAGGGGACCTGAATAACTCAGCGTACCCTTGGGAGCGAGGACGCGCGGGGCGCCGTGTCCGTCGGCCGCGCGAACCATGAGTTCGCTGCTCTGCCCGTCGTCGCGGACATACGCGATCCACTTGCCGTTCGGCGACCACGCGGGGACTTTGTCATTGCTCGCCACGCGGGTGCTGAGGTCGGTGGTGTGCCCGTACTTCACAGGCACGGTGAACAGCGCGCCCCGCGCGCTGAATACGGCAAGCTTGCCGTCCGGCGCCACGTCGGCGCCGCGGATCATCTTGGCTGCAGCGAACTCATACGGAAGGGTATGTGTGCCGCTCAGCGGTACGGTGACGTGAACCGGCGCCAGCTGGTGCGTCGCGAACGAGTACACGTACAGCCGGCCGCCATCGGATACGGCGATGCCGCTGTTGCCCGCGCTCGGCCAGTCCACATCATAGGTCGAGAAATGCGAGATCTGGCGCAGCGTGCCAGTCTTGAGGTTCTTTGCCCACAGGTTGAGCACGCCGCCGGGGCCACGGTCCGAAGCGAAGTACAGGGTGTGGCCTACCCACATCGGGTAGGTGTCCTCGCCCTTCCAATGCGTCAGACGGGTGCTGGCGCCGGTGCTGAGGTCGTAGGTGTAGAGGTCGCCGGCCTGGCCGCCGAAGTAATGCTTGCGGTGGAAGGCGCGCAGGATCCGCGAGAGCTTGTTGTACGCCACCGAGGTGCCGGCGGCATTGAACGAGAGCGGCCCGGTCCAGGGCATGGGCAGCACGGTCGGCAAGCCGCCCGTGACCGGCACTTCGAAGGCGCGTTCGATCTGCGGGTTGAAGCTCGCGCGGCGCGACAGGAACACCACGTCACGGCTGTCCGGGGTCCAGCCGATCACCACGTTGTCGGGCATCGTGGTGATCCGGCCGTTTGTCGGCTGGTTGATCGAACGCCAGGTGAGCTGCCTGACCGGTCCGCCGTCGATCGAGACGACGTAGACGTCCGTGTTGCCACGGTACCAGCCCGTAAACGCCACCCACTGGCCGTTCGGCGAAATCACCGGATGGGAGTCATAGCCGGAATCGGCGGTGAGGCGTACGGCCTCGCCGCCCTGCACGGGCACCTTCCAGACGGCTCCGCCGGCTTCGAACACCACAGTGCTGCCGTGCAGGCTGGGGTAGCGGATCAGCGCCTTTACCGGGCCGCTGGTCTGGGCCTGGGCGCCGTGTGAAAGCACAAATAGGGACAGAGCGGCGCCGAGCGCGCCGGCGAATCTCTTCAACGTCATGCAGCAATCCTCAGTGGCAGATCAGGAGGGCGGGCGGCCGCTCCCGTCGGTGGACCCCGTCAATTGGAGTTGATCTAATGCTTCAGATTCTGCGCGCCCCTCGGTTGGGTGGCAAGTGCATGCAGGCTTCGCCGCGGACGTCGATTCGCGCGTGTGCCGAACGTCTTGAACTCAGGTCCCTGTTGGCGGTCGCCCCGGCGAGTGCCGGGAGAAAATCCCGTTGCAGCGGCATCCCCGGAGGGCGCGCCCCCCGAGGGATGCCGCGCCGTCAGCGCCCGGCCGGCCGGCGCATGGGTTTGCCGGCCTGGCGGTTGCGGATCCAGCGCTCGATCACGTGGTTCAATTCGGTGAGCGGCATGGCGCCGTGCTCGAGGATCGCGGCGTGAAATTCCTTGATGTTGAATTTCGCGCCGAGCGCCTGTTGCGCCTGTTTGCGCAGATGAAAGATATCCATCTGGCCGATCATGTACGAGAGTGCCTGGCCCGGCCAGGCAATGTAGCGGTTGACCTCGGTGTTGATGTTCTGCGTGCTGAGCGCGGTGTTCTGCTCGAAATAGCGCACCGCCTGCGCGCGCGTCCAGCCTTCGGAGTGGATGCCGGTGTCGACCACCAGGCGCACCGCGCGCCACATCTGCCAGTCGAGGTAACCGAACTTGGAGTACGGGTTGCTGTACAGACCCATCTGGCCGCACAGCGATTCGGTATACAGCGCCCAGCCCTCACCGTAGGAGCTGTAGTAGTCGAAACGGCGGAAGTTCGGCAGCCCCTTCAGTTCCATGGCGATCGGGATCTGCAACTGATGCCCGGGGCGACCTTCGTGGCAGACCAGTACCTGGATGTCGTATTTCGGGCGGCTCTGCGGCTTGTACAGGTTCACGGCGATGTAGCCTGCAACGCTGCCGTCGCCGCTCGGCGGGACCGAGTATGCCGGGTAGGTATCCGGCGCGAGCGAGGCCGGGATGGCGCGCACGCCATAGGGAACGCGCGGCAGGATCCACACCGGAAAGTACTTCACCAGCAGCGGATTGACACGCATGGCCGCGGCCCGGTACGCCTCGAGCAGCTGAGCCGGATGCTTGTAATAGAAGCGCGGGTTGGTGCGCAGGTAGTGCACGAACTGCCGGTAGGTGCCCTTGAAGCCGATCTGATCGAACACGCGCTGCATCTGTGCGTGGATCTGGGCGACGCGCTTCAGGCCGATCTGGTGGATCTGGTGTGGCGTCAAATCGGTCGTCGTGTACTTGCGCACCATGTAGGCGTAGTACGCCTTGCCATTGGGCAACGCATCGGCGGCGATGCTCGTGCGGCAGTGCGGCAGGTAGTCCTGATCGAAGTAGTGCTGCAGCTTGCGGTATGCCGGCGTAACGACCTCGGCGATCGCGGTGCGCGCCTCGGTGCGCAGCCGAGACTGCTCGGCCGCCGGAATGAGCGAAGGCATCGTGCGAAACGGCGCATAGAAGGGACTCGCAGCCGGATCGGCGACGATGTTGGCGGCAATCTGGGCCGGAACGCCCTGCATCACCACCCGCGGCTCGGTCATGCCCGCCGTGACCCCTCGCTTCAGCAGCGTGATCGTCTGATCCATGTACGGCATGAACGTGCGCAGGCGCTCGAGGTAATGCCGGTAGTCGGCGCGGGTCCGGAAGCGAAGGGTCTGCGTGACGGTGCGCAGCGTCTGGATGCCCCACAATTCGTTGATGGGCATCAGGTAGGTCTTCAGGTCGTAGCCCTGGACCCGCATCTCGTAGCGGTGCTTGAACAGGTCGTAGCTGATGCGGTCCTCGGGATCGAGCTCGCTGCGCGGGATGGCCGCGAGGCGCCTGAGCGTCTGGAGGTCTTCCTGGTGCTCCCGCGCGAGCGACGCGAGGCTCATGTCGGCCCACTTGCCGTCGTACTGGTGGAAACCGTCGCCCGAAGCCTCGAGCGGATGCTCGCGCATCTCGCGCTGCCACTCGGTGCGAAGCAGCTGGTGCAGGGCGAGTGCGGCGGGACGGGCGCTGCCGCCTGCGGCGGCCGCGAACCCGATGCCGGTACAGGACAGCAGAGCGCAGAATCCGATGACTTTGAACGCGCGGAACATGAATCCCCTGGATCGGATTGATTTTCCTTGAGTCTACCGGCTTGGCCGTGCGCTGACACCGGGCGTGCTCGGCGCTGCGACCTGATCGGGCCAGCGGCGCATTGTCCGCTGCAGAGAATTCCGGTAGCGTCACAGGCGCGTTACGGCTTTTTTTTGCGTCGGGCGGGGGGCCACGCGCCGCTCTCAGCGCT
>JAJZSQ010000128.1 GCA_021849615.1 Pseudomonadota bacterium | reverse complement strand
CCGCCGCTGAGTGACTTCGCTTCGTACCGCGGTGCGCCCGCGGGCTTCGGCGCGGCGAAGGCCAGCTGGATGATGTTCGCCGGCACCGACGGATCGTCGCGGCCGATGAAGCGGGCCGGCGCGGCCTTCATGTGCAGCGCGCCCGCCACGCTCGCAAACGGTTTGCCCGCCGCGAGCTGCGCCTGTGCGGCCTCGGCGGCTGCGAGCGCTCCCTGCTCGGCACGCTTCGCCTGGATGGCCGCAACGATGCTCGCCTTGACCTCGGCGAGCGGCTTGACCTGCGGCCCGTGGCGCGCGATCACCTTCACGATGACCATCCGGTCATTGTCGAGGATCACCGGTCCGCCGATCGCCCCGGTGGCGATCGCGGCGCTGCCGAACACCAGGCTCTGCACCGCCGGGGCGGCCCCGAGCGGCGCGGCGCCGGTGCCGCGCAGGAACAGCGGAATCTCCCCTTCGGTCAGACCGTAGTGCTTCACGAGCGCACCGAAATTCACGCCGGGCTCATTCAGCGCGTTCTGCAGGTGGTCCTCGATCCGTCCGAAGCGGCTCGTCGCGCGGCTGCGCTGCAGCTGCGCGGTCAGTTGCGCTTTGACCTTGGCGAAGGCGCGGGTGTGGCCCGGCTGGATCGCATCGAGCCGGATGATGTGATAGCCGTAGGGGCTCTTGATCGGCCCGACGATGTCCCCGACCTTCGGGATCGCGAACAGCGCCTGGGTGAACGGCTTGATGAACCCGTGCTGGCCGATCCAGCCGAGGTTGCCGCCGTTGCGCGCCGAGCCCGGATCCTCGGAGTACTGTTTGGCCAGCGCCGCGAAGTTGGCACCGCCGCGGGCGAGCTTCAGGATGTGCTCGGCCTTGGCGAGTGCGGCCTTGGGATCCTTGCCGAAGGTGATCAGGATGTGGCTCGCCTCGCGCCGCTCGGGCACCACGAACTGGTTGATGTCCTTCTGGTACAGGTCATGAAGCGCCGCGTCGGACACCTTCTCCCCGGCGCGCACCTGATCGAGCGTCAGCTGCGCATAGCGCAGATCGACCGATTCCGGGATGAGATAGGCGGCCTGGTGCGCCTGGTAGTAGGCCTGGATCTGCGCATCGCTCACCGGCGCGGTGCTCGCGTAGCGGCTCGCCGGGAACTCGAGGTACTGCACCTGACGTTGCTGATCGTACAGGGCCTGGGCGCGCTGGATCTCCACCGGGGTGAGGAAGTCCGAGGAGCGGATGCCGTCGAACAGCTGATTGCTGCGCAGCTGGCTCTCCATTTCGCTCTCGAACTGCGGCAGCGAGACGCCCGCTTCGGTGAGCACGTCCTTGGCCGCCTCGGCCGAATAGTGGCCGTCGACCTGGAAGGACGGCACGGCGCGGATGGCCGCGACCAGATCGGCCTCGGAGACCCGGTAGCCGAGCTGCTCGGTGCGCTGCGCGACGAGCGACTCGCGGATCAGCTCCTCGAGCACCTCGTTCTGCAGGTGCTTGCGCAGCGCGCTCGGCAGGTTGCCGCCGTAGGCCTTGTCGATCTGGCCCTGCTGGCGCAGCCAGGCGTTCTGCGCCTGCTGCAGCGTGATGTGCGCGCCGTTGACCGTGGCGGCGTCGCTGCTCGAACCGAAGTTCAGATTGACGATGCCATACGCGCCCCAGGCGGCGAACACCAGCGCGAGGGCGCCGAGAATCGTGTACCAGAACCACTTGTGGGTGGCGATCGTGTCGGTCAGTTTTTGCAGCATTTTGGCGTCACACCCGCCCTCTTCGGGGCGGCGCAGGCGGTTAAACCGCCAAGGATAGCAAATCGGGCTGCCTGAACGGCAGCGCCGCGGCGCGGGTGCTCGGTACCGCGGCCCTCAGGCGCCGCTGTCGATCGACCAGATGATCGCCGCGCGCAGCAGTTCCGCCCCGCTGCGCAGACCGAGCTTGCTGCGGATGTGCTCCCGATGGGACTCGACGGTGTGCACGCTCACGCCGAGCTCAGTGGCAATCTCGCGCGTGCCACCGCCACGGCCGATGCGCTCGAAGATCTGCAGCTCCCGGTCGCTCAGGCGCTCGAGGCCAAAGACGACCCGGCGGCGCGGCCCGGAGGGCTGCGCCGCCGGGGCACTGCCGCGATAGATCTGCCCGGCGAGGACCGAGCGCACGGCCTCGAGGACCGAGCCATGCAGCTCCTGCTTGTTGAGGTACCCGTGCGCACCGGCCCGCAGCAGCCGCTCGGCGAACAGCTCCTCCTCGTAGACGCTGATGACGAGGATCCGTGGCCCTGCGCCGTCGGCGCTCAGCGCCTTGACCAGCTCGAGGCCGCTGCCGTTGCGCAGGGCGACATCGACGATGGCCAGGTCCGGCCGCGTGGCGCGGATCAGCTCGAGGGCCGCGTCGGCATTGGCCGCCTGGCCGCAAATCGTCAGATCCGGCTCGCCGGCGAGCCGCGCGGCGAGGCCATCGCGCACCAGGGGATGATCATCCACGAGGACGTGACCGACCCCAACATGTTTCACAACATCGAGGCGTGGAGAGGCCGCGAGGCACTTGAGGCGCTCATGAGACGTGATGCAGGCGGCGTTCGCCGAGGTCGCCACCCTGCGCGTTCTGACGCGCGACGTGACGGCGTACGAGGTGACTGGCCGCCGCGCGCTCTGAGCGATCGGCGCGGTCTCAGACCACCAGGTCCGAGGCGGCCGGGGCCTCCTTCAGCAGCGCCGCGATGCGCTTGAGCCCGGCGACGAGTTCAGCACCGGACGCCGGCACCCCGAGCCCGAGCCGCACCGCCTCGGGGTGCGCCGAGACGGCGAACGCATCGCTGCTCACCGCCCCGATCCCCCCCTGGCGCAGCTGCGCCAGAAATTGCGCGCGCGGCCAGCCGCCCGGCAACTCGAGCCAGGCGTGGAAACCGTCCGCGGCGATGCGCGTGCGCTCGGGCGGCAGCAGCTCGGCCGCGCTCGCGCGGCGCGCGGCACTCTCGGTCCGGATCGCCTCCAGGATCGCATCGGCCGTGCCGCTCTCGATCCAGCGCGTCGCGATCGCGGCCGTCAGGGGGGAGGCCATGGTGGCCGTGGCGCGCACCGCACCGGCAATGCGGCTCGCGACGGCGCCCTCGGGCAGCACCAGGTACGCGATGCGCAGCGCCGGCGAGAGGCACTTCGCAAGCCCGGCGACGTGATAGACGATATCCGGCCCGAGCGCCGCCAGCGGTGCCACCGGCTTGCGCGGCAGCGCACCGTAGGCATCGTCCTCGATGACCGCCACACCGTACGTTCGGGCAATCTCGAGGAGCGCCTTGCGCCGCGGCAGCGACAGCGTCGCCGTGGTGGGATTGTGCAGCGTCGGATTGCAGTAGAGCACCTTCGGCCGGTGCGTGCGGCAGACCTCGCGCAAGGCCTCCGGCACGATGCCCTCGGCATCGATCTCGACGCCGAGCGGCTTCAGGCGCAGATGCGCCAGCGCCGAGAGCAGACCGGGGTAAGTGAGCGCCTCGGTACACACGCTCTGCCCGGGTTCGGCGAGCGCACCGAGCAGCGCCAGCAGCGCCCCTTGTGCCCCGGGACAGACGAGCACGCGCTCGAGCGGCACTTTGCCGAGCCGGCTCGCGAGCCACGCCGCCCCGGCGCGGCGGTCCGCGCGCGCCCCCCCGGGCTCCTGGTAGCGCAGCAGCAGCTCCACCCCGCCGCCCTCCTGCAGGCTCCCGATGTCGCGCCAGAGCCGCGCGGTGAGCTGCGCATCGGTGAAGCGCGGCGGGAGGTTCATGCTCATGTCGATCACGCTGCCCGGCGCCAGTACGGCCGCCGGCCCGCTCGGGCGCACGTAGGTGCCCTGCCCGACCCGGCCCTCGAGCAGGCCGCGCCGGCGCGCCTCGGCGTACGCGCGCGTCACGGTGGTGAAGTCGATGTCGAGCGCCTCGGCGAGCACGCGCTGCGGGGGCAGGCGCGTCCCCCCCGGCAACGCCCCGGAACTCACATCGGCCGCCAGCGCATCGGCGATCGCCAGGTACATCGGGCGGGCGCTCTTGCTGATCCGCGGCATCCAGAGCCCGGCCGTCGCGCCCCGCACCATGTCAATGTCCGCGCCCGCTCGTCATGGGAACTCAATGTAGGCAGTTCCGGTGCGCCCGCCAATGGCGGCAACCCGCAACATCGCGCGCGGGCGACGCCCGCGCGCTACATCATGCGCACGCGCATCACGTACATTCAGAGTCTCGCCCGTGCAGCCGCGCTACGCGTGGGCGTCGGGCCTGTCGTCTTCGGCCCGGCAGACGAGGCCCTCGCTTGTGTGTTTTTATACAGCCGCGTGCACGGCCTTCGGGCATCTGGACGGGCGCGGATTTCACATCTGGCGCCGCTCGATTCGGTCCTGCCCGGCGAGGCCCCCGGGAAACCGAGGATCGGTGTGTCCGGGAGTCAGAAACGGTTCAGCGCAGGGTCAAGCCGCCGAAGCGCGCAGCCGTCCACCTGAGGCGGCCAGGGGTCGCGCGGGCCGCGGACGGAAACGAAAACCGGGCCGCAAGGGCCCGGTTTTCAGAGGAGAATTGGCGGAGCGGACGGGACTCGAACCCGCGACCCCCGGCGTGACAGGCCGGTATTCTAACCAGCTGAACTACCGCTCCACCGGAAGGGGCGCGCATCCTAGCCGACATGGCGATCGATGTCCACGCCGGGGCGCCAAATTATCCCCTGCCGCCGGGCCGGTTGCACCGGCCCGCGGTACACCGTCGCGCCGCGCCGAACGTTGTTCACGGTAGGCACAATTCCTTGAAGTCTTTCCGGTCTCATCCGCTATAGTCTTCGCATGAAATCCACTCCCGCCGCCGCGCTCGCCTGCGCCGCCGTGCTGTGTTTCACCGCCGGCCTGGCGCCGGCGCAGGCCTCGCTCGGACAGCGCGCTGCCTCGGTCAACGCCGATCTGATGCGCATCAAGGGGCAGATCCGCCTCAGCAGCGGCGCCGGCTACCGCGTCGATGAGATCACCACGCCCCAGGGCACCGTGGTGAAGGAGTTCATCTCCCCCGCCGACATCGTGTTCGCAGTGAGCTGGCGTGGCCCGGTGATGCCGAACCTCGCCCAGACGCTCGGCAGCAGCTACTTCGGGATGCTGACCGCCGCCGAACAGCAGCAGCGCGCGCTCCTCGGCCACAACCACGTCCAGCTGCGCACCCCGCAGCTCGTGGTGCATGCGGGCGGCCACATGCGCCTGTTCTTCGGCGTCGCCTACGTCCCCTCGCTCCTGCCGCCGAACGTGACGATCGCCGACCTACACTGATCCGATTCGAGGTTTTCCCGTGCGCAAGACCCTGTTCGTCGGTCTCGTCCTCGCCGCTCTCGCCCTGGCCGGCTGTGGCGGTGGAGGGGGTGGTTCGAGCGTCGTCACCTCGAGCGGCGGCAGCAGCGGAGGGGGCGGTAGCAGTGGCGGCGGGCAGACCATCGCCTCGCCCGGTCCCAATGTCGTCACCATGACGGTCGATCAGGGGCCCAATGGCAATGCCGTCGACATTCCGTACATCAGCGTCACGCTGTGCGTACCGGGCACGACGCAGTGCCAGACCTTTGATCACATCGAGGTCGACACCGGCTCGTACGGCCTGCGGATCGTTGCGAACGCGACCGACACCTCGGGCAATCCGTTCTCGCTCGCGCTACCGCAGGAGACGATCAATGGCCAGACGGTGGCCGAGTGCACTCAGTTCGTCGACGGCTACAGCTGGGGCCCCCTCGCCACCGCCGACATCGACGTCAGCGGCGAGTCTGCCCAGGGCGTCCCGGTGCAGGTCATCGGCGGCAATTCGAGCCTCACGGTCCCGAGCGCCTGCTCCGGCACCGGCACGCAGGAAAACACCGTGAGCACCTTCGGCGCGAACGGGATTCTCGGCGTCGGCGTCTTCCCCCAGGACTGCGGCAGCTATTGCGTCTCCACGGTATCCAATGGGTACTACTACGCCTGCACCTCCGGCGGCACCTGCCAGGCGACGACGCTGCCGCTCGCCGAGCAGGTCACCGACCCGGTCATCGACTTCCCGACCGACAACAACGGCGTCGTCATCGAGCTCCCCCCGCTCGGATTGAGCGGCACGGCGGCCACGGCGAGCGGCGCACTGGTATTCGGTATCGGCACCGAGGGTAACAACGCACTCGGCGCACAGAGCGTGCTCACGGCCAACAGCTATGGTGACGTGAACAGCGAGTACAACGGCCAGTCGCTCCCCTACTCGTTCTTCGACACCGGCTCGAACGCCTACTACTTCGTCGACAGCTCCATCCCGGACAGCTGCGTCGCTCAGGGCAACTGGTTCTGTCCGAGCAGCACACTGCAGCTCACTGCGATCAACACCGGGCAGAACGGCGTGCAGTCCACCGTGGCGTTCTCGATCGCCAACGCCGGCACGCTGTTCACGCAGTACCCGAACAATGCCGCCTTCACCGAGATCGGTGCGAACGCCGGCAACCAGTCCTCGTTCTGCCCGAACCAGGCCACCAACTGCTCGTTCGATTTCGGGCTGCCGTTCTTCTTCGGGCGCAATGTGTACGTCGCGTTCTACGGGGCGCTCACCAGCGGCGGTACCGGCCCGTACTTCGCGTACTGAGCGAGGAGCGGTACGAGCATCCGGGGCCTTCGCGCCCGGGACCGTGAAGCGCCGGGGGCCGACCGGTTCGCAATTGCGCGGGAAGTCCCGCTAGAGGCTCCGGCCGCACAGCACCCCGCCCGAGGCCGCGTCGCTGCGCCCGCATCCTCCCGCAACGGATCAGCGCGGCGCCGCGCCCGCGTGAATCGGCGCCGAAGCATCCGCAGGTCCCAGGCGATCGTCCGGGGGCGCGGACCGGCGCCCCCAGACGGAGCGCGCCTCAGAGCGCGCGCGGCGGCGGCACCGCGATCGGGGCGAGCCCGGCGGCGCGCAGCTGAGTGTTCAGGCGGGCCACTGCGGTCGTCGTCTGCTGCCAGTGCGCCACGGCCGTCTCGAACCGCGCGAGCAGATCCTTCAGCACCTGCTCGTCCGCCACCGTCGGCGGGCGGTCGGCGGACTCGGCATCCGCCTCCAGGGCACTGAGGCGCCGGTTCAGCGCCAGCATGCCCTCCGCGCCCTCACCTGAGGTCAGGGTGGCGAGGTGCGCGACGGTGGCGGCCAGCCGCCGCGGTGCCTTGCCCGCGGCGATACGGCCCTGCACCTGCATCAGGGCCCGATGCACCGGCTGCTGTGCCTCATAGAGCGCTTTGACGCGGCCGAGCGCTGCGCCGATCGACTGGCTGTAGGTGAGCAGCGCACGCAGCTCGGCTGAACTCACGTGCTCGCGCGGATCGAGCCGCACCACCAGCGGAGCACGGTAGTTCTGCCCGCCGACGCTGAGCACCACGCGGTAGATCCCCGGCAGCACGTACGGCCCGTCGACCGAGGTCGGGGTATTGTGGTCGAACACGGCCTGCATGCTGTAGCTGTAGGCGATGGCCGCGGGCCGCGGGTAGCGCAGATTCCACACGAACCGGTGCATGCCCGGGGCCGCCGAGAGGCGCGCGGCGGGCTTCAGCCAAGCCTTGGCGAAGTAGCGGTTAGCGCGGATCGCCGCCGGCGGCGCGTCGGAGGCGAAACGGCGGACCCGGTGACCCTGCAAGTCGTAGATCGACAGCGTCACCGGAGCGATCGTGTGCGGCCCGATCCAGTAATCGAGAACGGCGCCGGCCGGCGGATTCTCCCCCTGAGGCGTGCTCGAGGGCAGCGGCGTATCGCGGTTGTTGTCCGGGTGCACCCGCCAGGCCGGTTGCGGTGCGAACAGGTGCGCCGGCGAGGCCACGATGGCCGGCGTCAGCTGACGCAGCGGCGCGAGGTCATCGAGGACCCACAGCGCCCGTCCCTGCGTAGCGGCGATCAGATCGCCGTCATGCACCAGCAGGTCCTTCACCCAGGCATTCGGCAGGTTCAACTGCAGCGACTGCCAGTGTGCCCCGTCGTC
>JAJZSQ010000127.1 GCA_021849615.1 Pseudomonadota bacterium | reverse complement strand
TACAACCTGGTCGTGCCGCGCTCGTGCTGCCCGGCCTGCGGGACGCCCATCAAGGCCTGGCACAACATTCCGGTGCTGAGCTACCTGTGGCTGCGCGGCCGGTGCGCCCGCTGCTCGGCGCGCATCAGTCCGCGCTATCCGCTCGTCGAAGCACTCACCGGGGCGCTGTCGGCGCTGGTGGCTTGGCGGTTCGGCTTCGGCTGGCCGACATTGGCGGCCCTCGTGCTCACCTGGTTTCTGGTGGCGCTCGCGGCCATCGACATCGACCGTCAGCTGCTGCCCGACACCCTGACCCTGCCGCTGATGTGGCTCGGGCTGCTGCTGAGCCTCTTTGCGTCGGCGCACGGCGGCGGGCCGATCCCGGTCGATCCGCGCGCGGCCCTGATCGGGGCCGCGGCGGGCTACCTCAGCCTCTGGAGCGTCTACCATCTGTTTCGCGCGCTCACCCGCAAGGAAGGCATGGGCTACGGAGACTTCAAATTGCTGGCGGCACTCGGCGCCTGGCTCGGCTGGCAGATGTTGCTGCCGACGGTGATTATTGCCGCGGCGGTCGGCGCGCTGGTGGGGATCGTGCTCATCGTGGCGCGCGGACGCAGCAGCAGCGTACCGATTCCGTTCGGGCCGTTCCTGGCCGCCGGCGGCTGGCTGATGCTCATGGTTGGGCATCAGCTGGTTCAGTTCTACCTCGGGCTCTTTCCCGGCTGATCGCTCCCGCGGGGCGTAAAATCGCGGTAGAATCCGCGGCTTGGGCACGAAAATCATCCGTATTGGACTCACCGGCGGCATCGCCAGCGGCAAATCCACCGTGGCGGAACTGTTCCGCTCGCGTGCGATCCCCATCATCGACACCGACCAGATCGCGCGCGACGTGGTCGAGCCGGGCCAGCCTCCGCTCGAGCGGCTGGTGGAGCGATTCGGGAAGGGGATCCTGACCCCGGACGGCCACCTCGATCGTCCGCGGCTGCGCGAGATCGTGTTCTCCGATCCGAGGGCACGCGCCGACCTCGAGGCCCTGACGCACCCGGCGATCGGCTCAGCCGTGGAGTCGCTCGCCGCGGCCGCCGGCGGGCCGTACCAGATCCTGGTCATTCCGCTGCTGGTCGAGAAGGGGCTAGCGGGGCGGGTCGATCGCGTGCTGGTCGTCGACTGTCCGGAAGAAGTGCAGCTTCAGCGCGTGCAGGCGCGCGACGGCTCGACACCCGAGCAGGCGCGCGCCATGCTCAATGCACAGACCTCGCGCGCCGCACGGCTGAAGGCCGCACACGACGTCATTCACAACGAGTCGGATCTGACCGCGTTGCGCGAGCAGGTCGCGGCGCTTCACCAGCGCTACCTGGAGCTCGCTGAGAAATCCTGACGGGACGGGCCACGTCGCGCCTTGCGGACATTTACGCAACACACGCTCGTCACGCACAATAGCTGCCATGACCACTGAGACCGCTGACGTCGCAGCCCCAGCCCCCGCGGCGTCCCCCGCCCCGAGCAGCCCCCGGCCCTCGCCCGCCCACAGCGGCCGGGTGCTGGTGTTCGAGCAGCCCCTGAACGAGCGGATGCGCACCTTCCTGCGCCTGGACTTCCTCTACAACCAGGCGCTCTACCACAACGAGACCGGCAGCCAGTGGGGCAGCCGCGCGGCGATGGGGAGCCTGATCGACATCCTGGCGGTGATCTCGCGCAGCGATCTGCGCTCCGATGCGTTGAAGGAGATCGAACGCCAGCTGCAGCTGCTCGGGGAGTATCAGGCCCGCTCCGGGGTCGATACGCAGCGGCTCTCGACGTTCATCGCCAATCTCGGCCGGCTGCGCGCCGATCTGATGAGCGCCGGCGTCGCCTGTCAGCAGCCGCTGCGCGACTCAGAGTTCTTGAACGCCATCAAGCATCGCAGCAGCATTCCGGGCGGGACGTGCGAATTTGACCTGCCGGATTACCTGTACTGGCTGAACGAGCCGGACGAGCTGCGCATGCAGGCCTTCAACCAGTGGCTCGCCCTGCTGCGCCCGCTGTGCGATGCGGTGGCGGAGCTGCTGTGGCTGACGCGCCAGTTCGGGCGCACCCGCCAGGAATGCGCGCGCGGCGGCACGTTCACCATCACCTTCGATCGGGACAATCCGCTGCAGCTGCTGCGCATCATGCTGCCGGCCTCGAGTGGCCTGTATCCGGAAGTCAGCGGCAGCCACCACCGCTGCAGTCTGCGGTTTCTCAGCTGGAACGGGCTGTCGCAGCGCGCCACGCAGAGCACCGAGGACGTGACGTTCCAGCTGGCCACCTGCGCGTAAGCGGCGCCATGCAGATCTCCTGTCCCACCTGTGGCCGCACCCTGGAGTGGAGCGAGGCGCCGCTGCGTCCGTTCTGCAGCGAGCGCTGCCGGCTGATTGATCTGGGCGGGTGGCTCAGCGAGCGCAACGTCATCCCGGGCGAGGCGCTCGAGCCGGGCCCGGACGGGGTGCCCGAGCCCGGGGACGAGGCCTGATCAGCGCAGTTTGATCTTGCCGCCGCCGGGAAGCCCGCCCGGGCCGGCACCGACTTCCGGCACGACGATGCGCGAGGCGGACTCGCGGCGCATTTCGCGCGCCTCATCGATGGCCTGCTCGATCGCCGCGCGCACCCCGTCGGAGAAGTTCGCGAGCGCCTCCGCAAGCGTCTCGCCCGGCAGCTCGAACGACAGGGGCAGCACACCGGCCGGCGTCAGCAACTGGGTCTGGCCGGAAAACTGCACCGGACGGGAGGCATCCGGCGCGCCGTCCTTGCTCACCGGTGTCAGGCGCCGAATGGTGCCGGCGCGCCGATCGGTGAAGATCTCCTCGCGGTAGAGGTTATTGGCGTCCAGCTCAATTTCAGGGATGTCGTTCGTGTCGGCCATCGAGGCCCTCGCAGGCGGTGGGTGAACCCAGCCATTCTACCAGCGCTTCGACGAAAGGACGGTCTGCCTCGAGCAGATCCGCCGCCGCGAGCGCCTCGGCATCCACCCAGCGCAGCGCCTGCCCTTCGAGTCCGCGCGGCTCCCCACCGTACTGCTCGACGAGCCACAGCGACAGCTCCACCACACGGTCCTCGTACTCGTGGGTCAGGCGCAGCCACGGCGAGCCGCCGCGCATCTGGATGCCGAGCTCCTCGGCGAGCTCGCGCGCGAGCGCGGCCGCTTCGCTCTCCCCGGGGGCGAGTTTGCCGCCGGGGAATTCCCAGCGCCCCGCCATGGGCTTGTCGGCGGGCCGCTCGGCGATCAGCACCCGGCGGTCCGGGCCGATCAGTGCCGCGGCGACCACGCGGATCACGCGCATGCGCGCCTCAGCCGACGTTCGAGAGCGTTCCGTGGCAGTGCTTGTACTTCTTGCCCGAGCCGCACGGGCACGGCTCATTGCGCCCGACCTTGCGCTCACCCCGCACGAACGGGCTGTGCGAGCCGTCGGGGTCCATCAGCGCCCCGGGGGGCAGCGCTCCCGGCGCCCCGTCGAACAGCGCATCGGCGGGCTCCGCACCGCCGAACACGTCGGCCTCGGCATGCTGGGCCTGCAGGGCACGCATCAGGCGGGCGCGCCGCTCCTCTTCCTCGCGATCGACCTCTTCCTGCGTGCGCACCTCGATCTGCATCAGGGTCGAGACGGTCTCGAACTTCACCTGATCGAGCATGGCGCTGAACATCTCGAACGCTTCGCGCTTGTACTCCGTGCGGTAGTCCTGCTGCGCATAGCCGCGCAGATGGATGCCCTGGCGCAGGTAATCCATCGCGCCGAGGTGATCACGCCAGTGCATGTCGAGCGTGCGCAGCATGACGTCCTTCTCGATATGGCGCATCAGCGAGGACTCGAGCCGCGTCGACTTCGCGTTGTAGGCGTCGTCGACGGCGCGCACCAGCCGCTCGCGCAGCGCCGGCTCTTCCAGCTCCGGCTCGGCCTCGAGCCAGCCCTTCGGGTCGACCGCGACGTTGAAATCGCGCCGCACGGCCTCGGTGAGCCCGTCGAGATCCCAATCGGCCGCGACCGCGTGCTTGGGCAGGAACTGATCGATCAGCGTGCCGACGGCCTCGGCGAGAATGCCGTGAATCGCCGCCGAGACGTCCTCGGTGGCCATGATCTCGGTGCGCTGCTGATAGACCACCTTGCGCTGGTCGTTGGCGACGTCATCGAACAGCAGCAGCTGCTTGCGGATGTCGAAGTTGTGCGCCTCGACCTTACGCTGAGCTTTCTCGATCTGCTTGCTCAGCATCCCGCTCTCGATGACCTCGCCTTCCTTCATGCCGGCCATCTTCAGGAGCCGCTGCGTGCGCGTCGGGTCCCCGAAGATGCGCATCAGGTTGTCTTCCATCGACAGATAGAAGCGGCTCGAGCCCGGGTCGCCCTGGCGGCCGGAGCGGCCGCGCAGCTGGTTGTCGATGCGGCGCGACTCGTGCCGCTCGGTGCCGATGATGTGCAGACCGCCGGCGGCGAGCGCCGCCTCGTGGCGCACCTGCCAGTCGGCGCGCACGCGCTCGCGACCGGCCTCATCGGCGGCATCGAGCCCCGAGAGCTCCGACTCGAGGCTGCCGCCGAGCACGATGTCGGTGCCGCGGCCGGCCATGTTGGTCGCAATGGTCACCGCGCCGGGACGGCCGGCCTGGGCCACCACGCTCGCCTCGCGCTCGTGCTGCTTGGCGTTGAGCACCTGGTGGGCGATGTTCTGCTTCTCGAGCAGCTCGGCGAGGAATTCCGAGGTCTCGATCGAGGTCGTGCCGACCAGCACCGGCTGCTTGCGCTCGACGCAGTCGCGGATGTCCTCGATGATGGCCTTGAACTTGTCGCTTTGCGTCAGGTAGACGAAGTCGGAGTGATCCCTGCGGACCATGGGCTTGTGGGTCGGGATGACCACGACTTCGAGTCCGTAGATCTGCAGGAACTCCGGCGCCTCGGTGTCCGCGGTGCCGGTCATGCCGGAGAGCTTCTTGTAGAGGCGGAAGTAGTTCTGGAAGGTGATCGAGGCGACCGTCTGGTTCTCCTCGCGCACCTGCACGCCTTCCTTCGCCTCGACCGCCTGGTGCAGGCCGTCGGACCAGCGCCGTCCCGGCATGGTGCGGCCGGTGAACTCATCGACGATGATGACCTCGCCGTCGCGCACGATGTATTCCACGTCGCGCTTGTAGAGCGCGTGGGCGCGCAGCGCGGCGTTCAGGTGGTGCATCAGGCGGATATTGGTCGCGTCGTAGAGGCTCTCACCTTCCTTCAAGAGCCCGCTCTCGAGCATCAGCTGCTCGACGTGCTCGTGACCTTCCTCGGTCAGGTGCACCTGCTTGTTCTTCTCCTCGACGGAGAAATCGCCCGGACCGTCCTCGACCTCCTGGCGGGTCAGACGCGGCACGAGCTTGTTGATGCGCAGGTACAGCTCGGTGCTCTCTTCGGCGGGGCCGGAGATGATGAGTGGTGTACGCGCCTCGTCGATCAGGATCGAGTCGACCTCATCGACGATGGCGTAGGCGAGGTTGCGCTGCACGCGCTCCTCGAGGCTGAAGGCGAGGTTGTCGCGCAGGTAATCGAAGCCGAGCTCGTTGTTCGTGCCGTAGGTGATGTCGCACGCATACGCGGCGCGCTTCTCCTCCGGGCTCTGCGAGTTCTTGATCACCCCGACGGTGAGTCCGAGGAAGCGGTACACCGGGGCCATCCAGTCCGCGTCGCGCTGGGCGAGGTACTCGTTGACCGTCACCACGTGCACGCCCTCGCCCGGCAGGGCGTTCAAGTACGCCGGCAGCGTCGCGACCAGCGTCTTGCCCTCGCCGGTGCGCATCTCGGCGATGCGCCCCTGGTGCAGCGCGATACCGCCGATCAGCTGCACGTCGAAGTGGCGCATCTTGAGCGTGCGCGAGGCGGCCTCGCGCACGACCGCGAAGGCCTCCGGCAGCAGATCGTCGAGCGTGGCCCCGTCGCGCAGGCGGGCGCGGAATTCCTCGGTCTTGGCCCGCAGCTGTTCGTCGTCGAGGGCCTTCAGGGAGGCCTCGAAGCCCTTGGCGGCCCGGACGTAGCGGGCATGGCCGCGCAGGAGCCGGTCGTTGCGGCTGCCGAAGATGCGTTTGAGGGTATTGAGCAACTTAACGATCCTGATTCGCTATCGGTGGGCGGCCGCCGCCTCTTGAGCAGGCGCCGCCGCGGAACCGGTTATTGTACGCAATCGGGCCTTCGGCTCCTAATGGGTGGCCCGCGCCGCAAATCAAGGGCGGCGGGGCCCCGCAGGGGCCGCGGCGGAGGGATCAGTGCAGGGCCGCTCAGCGGCCCTTGATCACCTGGGCGAGCGTCATGGTGGGCTGGCCGATGAAGCCGGCCGGATTGATCGGTTGCCCGTTCCTGAGCACCTCGAAATGCACGTGCGGGCCGGTGGACCAGCCGGTATCGCCGACCAGGGCGATGACCGCGCCACGCTTGACGGTCTCACCCACGTGCACGAGCAGCTTCTCGGAGTGCGCGTACAGCGTCGAGTAACCCTCGCCGTCGTTGATCTGCACCATGTTGCCGAACCCGTCCATCGGGCCTGCCCAGGTGACCACACCGGCCGCCACGGCATGGATGGGGGTGCCCAGGGGGGCGGCAAAGTCCATGCCCTCATGAAAACCGGGCTTGCCGGTGAACGGATCGATGCGCGGCCCGAACGGCGAGGACACCCAGCCGACCTGCACCGGGCGGCCCTCGGGACGGATCTCCTGGTGCAGCTTGCGCGAGAGGATCAGGTTCTCCAGCGCCGCGAGCTGCGAGGCGCGCAGCGTGACCTCGCCCTGCAGGTGGCCGATCATCGAGGCGAGGCCGGGCATGGCCGCTCCGCCGCCCGGCAGCGGCGCCTCCGGCCCACCGATCGGCGGCTGGTGACGGAAATCGAACGCATCGCCGGTGAGGCCGGCCATCTTGGTCAGCCGCTCACCGAGCGCGTCGAGGCGGATCATGTGCGCCTGCAGGTCCCCGACCTGGATCGCGAGCGCGCGAGCCCGGGCATTCATCTGCACGCGCAGATCGGCGAGCTGCTCACGCTGCGTGGAGAGGACATCCATCCAGTGCGAGGCCTGCTCAAGCGCCAGGTCGTGGCTGCTGCCGCGGCCGAGTGCGAGACCGAAGGAGAACGCACCGCCGAGCACTGCCAGGAGCGCCGCACCGACGGCGGCGAGCATCAGCGGGTGACGCAGATTCAGGTTCAGCAGGCGCGAGCGCCCGTCGCGGGTGAAGACCACCACGCTCATGCCGGGCCGGCCAGTGCGCAGCGACAACGCGCGCAGCGGGTTGAAGCGGCCGAGGGTGTGCAGTGCGCGCCAGAGCGTCGAGCGCGCCGGACGCGCCTGATCAGCCGTATCACTCATTGGCCGGGACCCCCCGCAATCATGCCGTACTTGTACAATTCACCCGTCAGCCGGGCGTCGTCTGTGACCCGGCGCGGGCGACTATGCCGAAATTCCCCCCCCTGCACAAGCGAGCCGGTTCGACCCGCCTCACAAAATCGGCGACGCCGCGCGCCCTCGGCGATTTGCTGGCGCGCGCCACGCCCGTGTTGTCGCAAATCCGCGACCAGAAGACGCGTCAGAACTACTGGCAGAGTTGGTTGACGGCGCAACTGCCGAGCGAGTTGAGTGCGCATCTGACCGGCGCGGTCGAGCGCGACGGGGCGCTCACGGTGTTTGCCGATTCAGCCGCCTGGGCTGCGCGTCTGCGCTACGCGCTCACCGAGTTGAAAACGGACATCGAACGCTCGGAGCGTCCGGTGAGCACGGTGGCGGTGCGCGTGCTGCCGCGGCGCTGAGCGGCCGTCAGCCGCCGAGCGCGGCGGCTTCGAGGTAGGAAATCGGCGCGTCGGCATAGGACTCGAACGCGACCTCTTCCCACGCCGTGCGGTCCGCGAGCAGCGTGCGCAGCAGTTTATTGTTCAGTCCGTGGCCGGACTTGTAGCCGCTGAATTCCCCGATCAATCCGTGTCCGAGCAGGTACAGATCG
>JAJZSQ010000126.1 GCA_021849615.1 Pseudomonadota bacterium | reverse complement strand
CCTGGGGCGTGCGCGCCGCCAGATCTTCCTCGCCTACTCCTCGGTAGTAGGTTCGCAGGAAGTCGGCCGACACGCTCACCGCCGCGGCGTGCGGGCCGCGAGGCAGGCGGATGCTGGCGATTCGGTCGATGAGCGCGAGACGCGCGGGGGGGATGCTGCGCAGGTGCCGGCTGTCGCCGGCCGAGGATGTGGCATGCATGGTGGGGCGCGATTATATACGTCTGTCCATGAAGAGGCGGCCAGAGTATAATAGTTGCGACCGCAACGAAATGGCACGCTGCGCAGCGTGCGGCCTTGAGGGAGCTACCAATGAGCCCGAATCGCGACAATCCCATGGGTACCGACGGCTTCGAGTTCGTCGAATACACCGCGCCGGATGCGCAGCTGCTGCGTGATCTGTTCGAGCGGATGGGATTTCCGGTCAAAGCCCAGCATCGCTCGAAGAACGTGACGCTGCACGGCCAGGGCGGCATCAATTTCATCATCAACGCAGAACCGAACTCCTTTGCGCAGCAGTTCGCGCGCGAGCACGGCCCGTCCGCCTGCGCCATGGGCTTTCGCGTCAAGGATGCGGCCTACGCCTACCGGCGCGCCCTTGAGCTCGGTGCCAAGCCCGGTCCGCAGCTCGCCGGTCCGATGGAACTGAATATTCCGTGCATCGAGGGCATCGGCGGGTCGCTGATCTATCTGGTCGACCGTTACGGCGAGCGCTCGATCTACGACGTCGACTTCCGTCCCGTTGCGCCCCCGCCGGGTGCGTGCGAGGCGGGCCTGACCCTCATCGATCATCTGACGCACAACGTGCGCCGCGGCGGCATGGACCGCTGGGCGGGGTTCTACGAGAAGCTGTTCAATTTTCGCGAGATCCGCTATTTCGACATCGAGGGCAAGCACACCGGGCTGTTCTCGCGCGCCATGACGAGCCCCTGCGGCAAGATCCGCATCCCGATCAACGAGTCGCAGGACGACAAGAGTCAGATCGAGGAGTACCTGCGCGAGTATCACGGCGAGGGCATCCAGCATATCGCGCTCGCCACCGAGGACATCTACCGCACCGTCGATACGCTGCGCGGCCACGGGATCCGGTTCCAGGACACTCCCGAGACCTACTACGAGGGAATCGAGGCACGGGTGCCCGGGCACGGCGAGCCGCTCGAGGAGCTGCGCCGCCGGCGCATCCTGATCGACGGCAACCCGCAGCGCGGCGAAGGCCTGCTGCTGCAGATCTTCACCGCCAACGTGATCGGGCCGATCTTCTTCGAGATCATCCAGCGCAAGGGCAACGAGGGCTTCGGCGAGGGCAATTTCCGGGCCCTGTTCGAGTCGATCGAACTCGACCAGCTGCGTCGCGGAGTGATCTAGCCCGCACCACCCGCCGCGCCGCGGCGGCGGTGCATTACACTTGAGCGGATGGAAACCGTTCACCGCGGCGCCGGGGCGCGCGCGAGCGCCGCACCGGTGCGGCTCGAGTACGATGCCACGCTGCCGATCACGGCGCACCGCGACGAGATCATTCAGGCGCTTACGCGCCATCCGGTGATCGTGGTCTGCGGTGCGACCGGCTCGGGCAAGTCCACGCAGCTGCCGAAATTCTGTCTCGAGGCGGGCCGGGGCATCGCCGGCCTGATCGGCCACACCCAGCCGCGGCGGATCGCCGCACGCGCTCTGGCGACGCGTCTCGCCGAGGAACTCGGCACCACGGTCGGCGGGGCGGTGGGCTACCAGGTGCGCTTCACCGACCGCACCGGCCCCGAGTGCCGCGTCAAGCTCATGACCGACGGCATCCTGCTGAAGGAGCTGGAGAGCGACCGTGCGCTGCGCCGCTACGACACACTGATCATCGACGAGGCGCATGAGCGCAGCCTCAACATCGATCTGCTGCTCGGCGTGCTGCGCCAGCTGCTCTTGCGCCGCTCCGACCTGCGTCTGATCGTGACCTCCGCGACGATCGAGCCGCAGCGCATTGCGGCGTTCTTCGGCGCCGCGCCGGTGATCGAAGTGTCCGGCCGCAGCTACCCGGTCGAGGTGCGCTACCGACCGCTCGCCGCGGAAGACGAGGACGCTGCGGAGTTGTCGCTGCCCGAAGGGGTGGTGGCCGCGGTGCGCGAACTCGGCTCGGCCGCTGCTGAGTCCGACACGCTGGTATTCCTGCCCGGAGAGAAGCACATCCGCGAGGCAGCCGAGGCGCTGGCGCGTGCCGAACTGCGCCACACCGAGGTGCTGCCGCTCTATGCACGCCTCTCGGCCGGCGAGCAGGCGCGCATTTTCCACAGCCACGCCGGGCGGCGCGTGATTCTCGCCACCAACGTCGCGGAAACCTCGCTCACCGTTCCCGGCATCCGCCACGTGATCGACTCGGGCTTGGCGCGCATCAGCCGCTACAGCCCGCGCGCCAAGGTGCAGCGGCTGCACGTCGAGCCGGTGTCGCAGGCGAGCGCCGAGCAGCGCAAGGGCCGATGCGGCCGCGAGGCGCCCGGCATCTGCATCCGCCTGTATTCGGAGGAGGACTTTGCCGCTCGCGAGCCATACACCGCCCCGGAGGTGCTGCGCACCAACCTCGCCAGCGTGATTCTGCGCATGGCGAGCCTCGAGCTCGGTAAGCCGCAGGACTTCCCGTTCCTCGACCCGCCGGAAGGGCGACTGATCAGCGACGGCGTGCGCCTCCTGGAAGAGCTGCAGGCGATGCAGGACGGACGCGTGACGGCGCTCGGAGCGAGCATCGCCGCCTTGCCGCTCGATCCGCGTCTGGGGCGGATGCTGCTCGCGGCCGCGCAGTTCGGCTGCCTCGCCGAGATGCTGATCATCGTGGCATTCCTCGAGACGCAGGACCCGCGTGAGCGGCCGGCGGACCAGCAGCAGCAGGCCGCAGAGAAGCACGCGGTGTTCGCCGATGCGCGCTCGGACTTTCTCACGGTGCTGAACCTCTGGCGCGCCTACGGCGAGCAGAGCGAGCAGCGCACGAACAGCCAGCTGCGCAAATGGTGCCGGGAGCACTTTCTGTCGTTTCTGCGCATGCGCGAGTGGCAGGAACTGCACCTGCAGCTCTCGCGCAACGCGCGGGAGTTGCGCCTGCGCGCCAACCAGATTCCGGCCGGCTACGCCGAGCTGCACCAGGGCATCCTCACCGGCTTTCTCGGCTCAATCGGCACGCTGAACGAGCGACGTGAGTATGACGGTCCGCGCGGGATCCACTTCGTCATCGCGCGCGGCACGCCGCTCGCGATCCGGCCGCCGAAGTGGATCGTCGCGGCGAGTCTGCTCGAGACGACGCGACTCTACGGCCGCATGGTGGCCGCCGTGGAACCGGCATGGATCGAGCGGGCGGCCGCGCACCTGCTGAAGCGCAGCTACAGTGAGCCGCACTGGGTCGAGCGGCGCGGCATCGTCGGGGCGTTCGAGACCGTGACGCTCTACGGGTTGCAGCTGGCGAACCGGCGACGGGTGGACTACGGACGCATCGCGCCACAGGAGGCGCGCGACATCTTCATCCGCGAGGCACTCCTCGATCGCGAAGACGGGCCGCCGCGGACGCTTGCAGATGCACCGTTTCTCGCGGCCAATCGTGCGGTGCGCGCCGAACTCGAGCGGCTTGAGGCGAAAATCCGCCGTCGCGACATCGTGGCCGCCGAGGAACAGCAGGTCGAGTTCTATCGCGAGCGCATCCCGCCCGAAGTCAATTCGATGGCGACCTTCACGCGTTGGTGGCGCCACGTGCAGCCGCGCGAACCGCACCGGCTCACCATGACGCGCGAGACTCTGATGCTGCGCGCCCCTGAGGAGATCGATGCGCGGCGTTTTCCCGATGCGTTGCGCGTCGGCGGGAATCTCCTGACGCTGCGCTATCGCTTCGAGCCGGGCGAGGCCGATGACGGGCTGACGCTGCTCGTGCCGGACGTGCTGCTGGAGAGCGTGGACGCCGACCGGCTCGCCTGGCTCGTACCGGGTTGGCGGCTGGAGAAACTCATCACCGTGATGCGCGAGCTGCCCAAGAGCCAGCGCAAGCAGCTGGTGCCAGTGCCCGAGCACGCCCGAGCGGCACTCGAGGAGCTGGCGCCGCTGCAGACCGACGACATCGACCCGCTCCCGGGCTTCCACACGGCGCTCGCCGCCTGGATCGCGCGGCGCACCGACGTTGCGCCAAGCGCAGCCGATCTGGCGCAGTTGCCGCTGCCACCGCACCTGCGGCTGAACATCCGCGTGGTGGATGCGCGCGATACGGTGCTCGCCGAGGGCCGGGATCTTGCGGTCCTGAAGCGGACGCTGCGCGAGCGCGTGCCGCAGTCGGCCGCGACGAATGCGTCCGCGGTCATCACGCATCGGCAGTGGGATTTCGGCGAAGTACCGCACACCCGCACCGTGGAGCGCAACGGACTGACGCTGCGGGTCTACCCGACCCTGCGCGATCTGGGTCAGGCGGTCGCCCTGGCCGAAGCGCGCGATGCGCCGAGTGCGCACGCGCTGCTGCGTGGCGCGGTGACTCGGTTGGCGCTGCTCGCGCTGGGACAGCAGGCGCGCTTCTGGAGCCAGCGACTCGCCGCGGAGCGCGAACTGCTGCTCTCGAGTGCCGCGCTCGGGTTGACCCGACCGTTGGCCGAGCTGGCCGTGCAGCGCATTTTCGCGGACTGCTTCGCACCGCCGGAGGCCCCCCTGCCGCGCACGCGCGAGACCTTCGAGCAGGCGCTGCAGCGCGGACGTGCACAGCTCGAGCCGGTCGGCGAGCGGGTCATCGGCACGCTGCGTACGGTATGTATCGAGGTGCGTCATTTGCGCGGGCTGCTCAGCGGATTGCGCACCAGCGCGCGCGCGGCTGCAGCCGATATCGAAGCGCAGCTCGCGCAGCTGTTGCCGCCGCAGTTCATCACGGCCACGCCCGACCCGTGGTTCGGTCACCTGCCGCGCTACCTGAAGGCCGCCGGGCGGCGCGCCGCGCGGCTGCCCGCCGATGTGCGCCGCGATGCGCAGCTCAGCGCGCGCATCGCACCGTTTGTCGCCGCCTGGCGCGCCTTGCGCGAGGAGCAACCCGAGGACGCCCGGCGTCCGCAATTAGAGCAGCTGCGCTGGATGATCGAGGAGCTGCGCGTGTCATTGTTCGCGCAGGAGCTGAGGACCGCCGTGCCGGTGTCGGAGCGACGCCTGACCGAGCAGCTCGAGCGGGCGCGAGCCGAGGCGCGAGCACAGCCGGGATAAGACGGGGCGCGGCAGCCGCTGCATACGTAGAGTTGGTAATGGATTTTTGCCGGCCAGCGAACATCCTATGGCGAAGCCCGTGGAGGTCCGGCCGTCCTGACGCCGCCTCCGCGGCCCGACGGTTCACCCTGCGCACGCGGAACATCGCCTATGACAAACCTGGACGCGGCCGCCGCTCTGCACACCCGCCTGGCCGCCGCAGGCCGGGAACCGAGCAAAGTCTGGGCGTACAGCGTGTACGGGCTGATCTGCGCCGGTTTGCTCGCGATTGCCCTGTATCAGTTCGGAGACATCACGCCGCGCGTGCTGGCGGCCGTGGCCACGCGCCAGCGCATCCTGTCGGTCGCGTATCTGTCGATTGCCTGGGTCGTGCTCGGCTTTGCGCTGGTGGTGGTGCGCACCGTGCTGTGGGTGGCCTACCGGCCCGCTCCGGCGGCCACCCTCGAAAGTGCGCCGCGACTGACCGTGATCATCCCGGCTTACAACGAAGGCGCGATGGTGCTGCAGTCGATCGAATCCGTCGTGCGCGCCGACTATCCGCGCGAGCGACTCGAGATCCTGGTCATCGATGACGGCAGCACCGATGATACCTGGACGTACGTGAGCCGCGCCGCCGAGCACCATCCGGGACTGGTCACCGCGCTGCGTCAGGAGCGCAACCAGGGAAAGCGCGAGGCGCTCGCGCTCGGGTTCGCGCGTGCGCACGGGGAGGTTCTGGTGACGATCGACTCCGACAGTGTCATCGAACGCGGCGCTCTGCTCGCGCTCGCCGGGCCTTTTCGTGATGCCCGCGTCGGGGCCGTGGCCGGCAAGGTCATGGTGTACAACCGTTCGCGTGGCCTCATTCCCCGCATGCTGCACGTGCGGTTCATTCTCTCGTTCGACATCCAGCGGGCGGCCGAATCGGTCTTTCGCAACGTCTACTGCTGTCCCGGCGCGCTCACCGCACTCCGAGCCGATGCGGTGCGCGGCGTGCTCTCGCGCTGGCGTGCGCAGCGATTCCTCGGTACGAACTGCACCTTCGGCGAGGACCGCGCCATGACCAACTATCTGCTCGACAGCGGATACGATGCGCTCTACCAGCGCACCGCCGTGGTGCATACGGTCGTGCCGCACGCCTTCGAGAAGCTCTGCAAGATGTTCCTGCGCTGGGACCGATCCTACGTGCGTGAGGAGCTGCGCTTCGCACGCATCGTGTGGAAGCGGCCATGGCCAACGCGCATCCTGGCCGCGTTCGATCGGTTCATCACCAACGCGAGCTACCCGATCTCGCTTTCCGGGCTGATCGTGATGCCGGTGGTGCTCGAGCGCGATCCGGCGATCGCTGGTTCGATGTTCATCGTGATGGGTGCGCTCTCCGTATTCAACATGCTCTACTATCTGCGCTCCGAACGCTCGCTCGATTTCATCTACGGCGTGCTGTACGCCTATTTCTACTCGTTTGCGCTCTTCTGGATCTTCCCGTACGCGCTGCTTACGGTGCGCTCGCGAGGCTGGCTGACGCGCTGAGCCGGTGCGACCTACAGGCTCGCATCGACGCGGGCGGTCGGAAAGATATGCTTGATGTCGTACAAGACATGGGTCTTGCGGCACAGTCGATGGACCGCATCCGCACCGAGCGAGCGGAACTCATCATGCGCGACCGCGACGACCGCGGCATCGTAGCGACGGCGGGGCAGATCGTGCAGCAGGCGCAGTCGATACTCACTCCAGCACTCGTGCCGGTTGGCCCAAGGGTCGTAGATTTCCACCTCGGCGCCGTATTTGGTGAGTTCGTGCGCCACGTCGACGGCTTTGGAGTTGCGGATGTCCGGACAGTTTTCCTTGAACGTCACCCCGAGGATCAGGATGCGCGCGCCGTTGGCGGGGATCCGCTTGCGGTTCATCAGCTTGACGATTTCGGCCGCGATGTAGATCGGCATGTTGTCGTTCAGGCGTCGTCCGGCGAGGATCATTTCCGGGTGGTAGCCGAGCTCCTGCGCCTTGTGGGTGAGGTAGTACGGGTCGACGCCGATGCAGTGCCCGCCGACCAAACCCGGCCGGAACGGCAGGAAATTCCACTTCGACCCGGCCGCCTGCAGAACCTCTTCGGTGTCGATCCCGAGCCGTGAGAAGATCAGTGCCAGTTCGTTGATCAGCGCGATGTTCACGTCGCGCTGGGTGTTCTCGATCACCTTGGCGGCCTCGGCCACCTTGATGCTCGAGGCCCGGTGGGTGCCGGCCGCCACGATGGCCTGGTACAGCGAGTCTACGAACGCGGCGCACGCCGGCGTCGACCCGGAGGTGATCTTGCGCACCGTGGCGAGGCGATGCTCCTTGTCACCGGGGTTGATGCGCTCGGGGCTGTAACCGACGAAGAAATCGCGGTTGAAGGTCAGGCCGGAGGTCCGCTCGAGCAGCGGCACGCAGACCTCCTCGGTGCAGCCGGGGTAGACGGTGGATTCGTAGATGACCACGTCGCCACGCTTGAGGACCGAGCCGACACTGGCCGTCGCGGCATTGAGTGCGCCGAGGTCGGGCCGCTTGTACATGTCGATTGGCGTCGGCACCGCCACAATGTAGATGCGGCAGCGACGCAGATCGTTCAGCTGCGTCGTAAAGGCGAGGTGTTTCGCGAGCGCCAGTTCCCGATCGCTCACTTCCAGGGTGTCGTCCCTCCCGGCGCGCAGTTCCGCGACGCGGCGGGCCTTGACGTCAAACCCTACGGTCGGGAAACGCTTGCCGAACTCCACGGCGAGCGGCAGGCCGCCGTAGCCGAGGCCGACGATGCCGA
>JAJZSQ010000125.1 GCA_021849615.1 Pseudomonadota bacterium | reverse complement strand
AGCCGAACTGCGGTCCGAAAGACAACAACGTCAGCCCGCCGACCCGCCGCAGGTCGTGGTGGTCGGTTGCGGTCCAGGCGCTCCAGGCGTTGTGACCGAGCGGGTGCGTCGGGGAGCCGAGGCCGAGGATGTAGAGGATCGACGCCTCGTTGTAGCCATGCCAGCGCAGCTTGGAGAAGCCCGTGCGGGGCATCCACGCCATGCTCACCAGAGCGTTCCCGCCGGGTGCCGACCAGCTCCAGTCGACGCGCCGGTACAGGCGATTGGCGAGCGAGCGCACCTGTTCCTCCGTCGGGGTGTCGTGGTCGAAATATTCCCCGGCCGTCAGCACCCCGGCCATGAGCAGCGCGGTATCGATGGTCGAGAGCTCACTGTGGCCGAAGCGCAGGCCCGTGTGCATGTTGAGGAAGTGATAGAACAAGCCGTGGTAGCCGGCGTAGCCGTGCACTCCCGGGCCCTGCGGCAGGTGCAGCAGAAACGACAGCACCTTGCGGACCCGTTTGGCCGCCGCGTGCCGGGTGACGTATCCGCGGTAGGCGCCGATCACGTCGGCCGTCAGGGCGAAACCGACCGCCGAGATGCTCGCCGGACCGTGCGGCGAGGGCCAGCGGTCGGGGGTTAAGCCGGTCACCGGGTCGGCCGTCGTCCAGAAATAATCGAACGTGCGCCGCTCGATGTCCCGAAACATGCGTTTGGGGTGGCGCGCAAGGCGGCGGACGCAGGCGCGCGACAGCGGGGCAGTCGGATGACGCGGCACGGGCAGCGCCGGGTCGGCCGTCGGACACTCCGGCCCACTGACCGCCGAGCGGGACGCGCTCGGCATCAGCTGCATCCCCTGGGTGTCCGGACGGGTCGCGGCGACCGCTCCGCGCGTCGCGGCGAGCGCCTCCCGGGTCGCCGCGTCGGCGAACACGTCCGCGTCGGCGCCGAGTTGTTGCACCGTGGCGAGCAGCGCGCGGCGCTGTGCCCGGTGCACGTAGGAATAGTGCAGCCAGGTCAGCACGGCGATGGCGATGAGCGCGTCGAGTGCCAGGGCCCAGAACAGCGTGCGCCGGGCCTTCATCGCGTCCCCGCGCCGGTGTGTGTGCAGACGGCCGTCACGTCGCTGCGGCTAAATGCCCGACCCCGGCGCGGACGGCGTGATGAGCGGTGCGCTGCGGATCTCATCCGTCCACGCGGACGGACCGTACGGGGTCAAACCTCTGGACACGTGCATTTCCTTGAAATCGGGCGAGTCGGCGGCGAACACGCCCCGACGGTGCGGGCCGCATTCTGGGCGCGCACGCCACCATTCGAAAGGCAATTGCGCTCCACGTCAAGCGGCAGCGGGGTCACAAGCATGGCCTTGGCCGCAGGCAGGCAGGGCGCGGCCCGGGTAGCATGGGCCGATGATCCCCGCATCGCTTGCCGGACGCACCGTCGCCCTTCCCGAAGCGCGGGAACTGGAGCTCTTCGCGGCCCTGCTCGAGCGGCGCGGTGCGCGCGTCGTCCGCTGCCCGATGCTCGCCATCCGCGATGCGCCTGATCCGGCCCCGGTCCTCGCCTGGTGTCGAGCGCTCGCCAGCGGTCAGTTCGATGCGGTGATCCTGCTCACCGGGGAAGGCCTGCGCCGGCTGCTCGGGGCCATCGAGCGGCACGAGCCGGCCCTGCGAGCGGATTTTCTCGCCGCACTGGCGCGCACCTACAAGATCACTCGTGGCCCGAAGCCGGCCCAGGTCCTGCGCCAGTGGGGTCTCACCGCCGATCTGGCCGCGGCCGAGCCGACCAGTCGCGGGGTGATCGATGCGCTCGCGGGCCGCGCGCTTACCGGCTGGCGCATCGGGGTGCAGCTCTACGGCAGTGAGCCGAACCGGCCGCTGATCGAGGGCCTGCAGGCCGCCGGCGCCGCCGTCGTGACAGTCGCGCCCTACGTCTATGCCGAGGGTGCGGACGAACAGGCGGTCCGTGCGCTGCTGGCGCAGCTTCGCGCCGGGCAGATCGACGCCATCGCCTTTACGAGCTCCGCCCAACTCGAACGGCTGGTCGGCATCGCGGGCGAGGAGGCGGTGCGCGATGCGCTGCGTCACACCCTGGTGGCCGCCATCGGGCCAGTCACCGCCGCGGCCCTGCGCCGCCGCGGCATCGAGCCGCAGCTGACGCCTGCGGCCGGGTATTTCCTCAAACCGCTCACCGCGGCGCTGCAGCGCGCACTCGGGCGTGCGCGGACTTAGTCGGCGCCCTCGCGCAGTACCGTGAGCGGCGGCTGGCGCAGCACCGAACGGGTCGCGAGCCACCCGCTCATCGCCACCAGCAATGTGCCACCGAAGAGCGCCGCGAGTCCTGCGAGGGGATCGAACACGTAGGGCAGATGGAGTACGTACCGGGTCAGGTACCACGCGCCGGCGCTGGCGCCGGCCGCACCGATCAGACCCGACAGTGCGCCGAGTGCGGCGAACTCCGCCCAGATCCCCTGCGCCACGGTCGCGCGGCTCGCCCCGAGGGCGCGCAGCATCGCGCTCTCGAAGCGGCGCTGCTCGCGGCTCGAGTGCACCGCGGCGAGCAGCACGATCAGTCCGGCGCACAGCGTGAACAGAAACACGCTCTCGACCGCGAGAATGGCCTTCGTCAGCATGGAGCGCACATCCTGCAGCAACGCGTCGATGTCGAAAATTGACACGCTCGGGAAGCGCCGCGCGAGCGCCGCCAGGTCGCGCGCCTGGCGCGCCGTCAGATAGGCGCTGGTGACGTAGGTGCCGGTCTCCTTGCGCAGCACGCCCGGGGCGAAGACGAGAAAGAAATTCGGCTTGAAACTGTCCCAGCGCACGTGACGCACACTGGCGATCCGCACGGTGAGGGTGTTGCCGCCCACCTCGAAGGTCAGCGGCTCGCCGAGTCGCAGATCCAGCCATCGCATGTACTCACTGGCCACCGACACCAGCGGCTGACCGGTTTCATCGGCGCTCCACCAGCGTCCGGCGATGACGCGGTTGCCGTCGCCGAGCACCGCGGAGTCGGTGAAATTCTGCTCGCGCAGCGCGAAATGTCGGGCCCGCGGGTTGGCGAAATGGATCGACTCGACGGGCCTGCCATCGATCGCGCGCAGCCGCCCGCGCAGCAGCGGCAGCATGCGTTGCGGCCGCGCCCCGAGCGTCCTGAGCGCAGCGGCGAATGCCGTGCGACGCTCCGCCGGAATGTTGATGAAGAAATAATTGGGCAGGTCCGCCGGCAGCGTGCGACGCCAGCCGCCGGTGAGGTCGGAGCGGATGATGCCCAGCAGCGAGAGCGCCATGATGCCCGTGCCGAACGCTACGATCTGCACGACGCTGTCCATGCGGCGGCGAGCGAGGTTGGCGATTCCGTAGCGCCAGGCAACGCCGACCCGGCCGCGCAGGCGGTTCGCGAGCGCCACCAACAGCAACGCCGCGCCGAGCAGCGCGAGAACGAACGCGGCCAAGCCCAACGTGAGCATCACGAACGGCCGCCCGGGTCCCATCACCCAGCGGATCAGCAGAACCAGCAGTGCGGCGGCCGGGCCGAAGGCGAGCCACACGCCCGCGCGCGGCGGATCGAGATCGCGCCGCAGGACCCGCAGCGCCGGCGTGCGCGTCAGCTGCAGCAGCGGCGGCAGCGCGAATCCAACCAGCAGCGCGAACGCCAACAGCACGCCGATGCCGGCCGGTGCGAGGCCGGGCGCCGGCAGTGCGCGCGCGGCGAGCATCCCGCGCAGGGCATGCACCAGCCACAGCTGCGTCAGCGCACCGAGCGCGTCGCCGGCGGCGCCCGTGAGCAGCGCGATCGCGAGCAGCTGCGCCAGCGTCATCCCGAGGATGAACGGTCGCGTCGCGCCGAGGGTCTTCAGCAGCGCTACGCTGTCCAGATGGCGGGCCACATAGCGGCGCGCGGCCAGGGCGACGGCGGCGGCACACAGCAGCACCGCGGTGAGACTCGCCAGATTGAGAAACCGCTCCGAGCGCTGCATGGCGCTGTGGATCTGCCGGCTGGCCTCGGCGATGGTCCGCAGCCGCTCCCCGGTGCGCAGATGCGTGCCCAACCAGGCGCGCAGCGCCGCGACGCGCCGCGCGCTGCCGGCGAACAGTGCGCTGTAGTGCACGCGGCTGCCCGGCTCGATCAGCTGCGTGCGGGCGAGGTCCGCGGCGTTCATCAGCAGGCTCGGCACCAGTCCGGAGAAGGTGCCGGCCTGGTCCGGCCGCGAAATCAACACCCGGCCGACGGTGAAGGTGGCCGCGCCGATCGTCAGGCGAGCGCCGGGCCGCGCCCCGAGCGAGGTGAGCAGCCGTGAATCGGCCCACACCACGCCGCTCGGCGGAATGCCGCGCGCCGCGGTTCCCGGCGCAAACGGCGCGGTGGCGGTGAGGATCTCACCGCGCAGCGGATAGCCGTCGGTGACCGCATACAGATCGGTCAACTGGCTGCGCTGAGCGGCGAACACCACGCTCAGCATGCCGATGCTGCGCGCGCTGCGCAGACCGTCGCGCTCGGCTGCCGCGAACACCGCCGGGTCGATCGGCTGCGCCGAGTCCACCCGCAGGTCCGCCGCCAGCACCGATGAGGCCTGCAGCGTGACCGCCGCGCGAATCCGGCTGACCAGAAAGCCGACGCCGGTGAGTGCTCCGACGGCGACCGTCAGCGCCAGCAGCAGTACGCCGAGCTCGCCGGAGCGCCACTCGCGGCTGAGCATGCGCAGCGCGAAGCGCACCGTGCGCATCATCAGATCATCCGGCCGGCGTCCATGCACACCGTGCGCGCGCAGCGCGCGGCGAGCTGCGGGTCATGGGTCACGAGCACGAGCGTGGTGCCCGCCTCGCGGTTCAATCCGAACAGCCGCTCGATGATGTTGGCCCCGGTCAGACTGTCGAGATTGCCGGTTGGCTCGTCGGCGAACAGCACCTCGGGCCGCGCCACGAACGCTCTGGCCAGAGCGACGCGCTGCTGCTCGCCCCCGGAGAGTTGCCGGGGGTAGTGGGCCGCGCGGGCCGCGAGTCCCACGTGCTCGAGGGCCGCGAGTGCCGTGGCGCGGGCGCCGCGCTGGCGCGTCAACTCGAGCGGCAGAGCGACGTTCTCGAGCGCCGTCAGCGCCGGGACCAGATGAAACGCCTGAAAGACGAACCCGACGTGGCGCGCCCGCACCCGGGCGCGGCCGTCCTCATCGAGTGCGCTCAAGTCTTCCCCGGCGAGCAGCACCCGGCCGCTGCTCGGCAGATCGAGGCCGGCCAGCAGTGCGAGCAGCGTCGATTTGCCCGCCCCCGAGGGGCCGGTCACCGCCAGCGTCTCGCCCGCGGCCACCTCGAGAGACACCTCGTGCACAATAGTGAGCGGTCCGGCCGGACCGTCCACCGTTTTCGTGAGGTGCTCGGCTTTGAGAACGCACTCCCGCATCAGGCCGTCGGGGCTCGCTGTCGTGGTGGGTATCGCACTGCTCGCAGTCCTCTCGCCCGCCCGGGCCGCCGTGCGCACCATCCTCGTGTTCGGCGACAGTCTGAGCGCCGCGCACGGATTGCGTCCGGACCAGGGATGGGTGGCGCTGCTGGGGCGGCGCCTGCGCACGAAAGGGTACCGATACCGCATCGTCAACGCCAGCGTGAGTGGTGAGACCACCACGGGCGGATTGGCGCGCCTGCCGCACGAACTGCGCGCGTGCCACCCGGCCCTCGTCGTCCTCGAGCTCGGCGCCAATGATGGGCTGCGCGGCCTGCCGGTGACGCTCGCGGCGCACAACCTCGCCGCCATGGTGCGCCTGGCCCGTGCCGCACACGCGCGAGTGCTGCTGCTCGGCATTCTCATTCCGCCGAACTACGGTCCGCGCTACACCCACCAGTTCGCGGCGCTGTATCCGCAGCTGGCGCGGCGCTTTCACGTGCCGCTCGTGCCGTTTCTGCTCGCGCACGTCGCGCTCGCGCCGGGCCTGATGCAATCCGACGGGCTGCATCCCAACGCGCGCGGCGAACCCCTGGTGCTCGACAACGTCTGGCCCTACCTGCACCCGCTGCTGCAGCGCTCGCACTGACCGGCGGACTTGGTCGGCGCGCGGCGCCGCGCTATTGTGGCCGCCCTTACTCTCCGGAGGCCGTTCCATGCGCGTACCCGCCCCGATCGTTCCGCACCGCTTCGCTTGCGCTCCTGCCCGGCTGCTGCTGTGGGGCGCCGTTGCCCTCACTGCGCTCGCGCCGGCCGCCTACGCCGCCACGCCTCCTGCCGTGCAGCGCGCCCTCGAAGCGGCCATCAACGGTCCGCAGCGCACGCCGGCGTTCAAGCAGCGCGACCCCTACCGCCATCCGCTGAAGACCCTGGAGTTCTTCGGGATCCGCCCGAACATGCGCGTGATCGAGGTCCTGCCCGGCGGCGGCTGGTACACCGAGATCCTCGCCCCGTTCCTGCACGCGCATGGCCAGCTGATCGAGGCGACCTCGCCGGTGGCGGGCACGAGCGGCTGGGCGCACCGCTCGGCGCTGGCGTTTGAGCACAAGCTCGCCGCCGACCCGGCGGTCTACGGCAACGTGCGGCGCGAACCGTTCGAGCTGCCCGGGTACCTGCACCTCGGCGCACCGGACTCGGCCGACATGGTGGTCACGTTCAACAACATGCACGATCTGATGTTCGAGAACGTGCATCATGAGGTGACGCCGCTGTTCCTCGAGGCCTTTCTGCGCAGCGCCTATGACGTGCTGAAGCCCGGTGGAGTACTCGGCATCGTCGGACATCGCTGTGCACCGGGTACGCCGCTCGAGAAGTGCTTCCCGCTGGCGCGCCTGCCGCAGGCGTTCGTGATCCACGAGGCGGAGGCGGCCGGGCTGCGGCTCGCGGGAACGTCCGAGATCCTCGCCAACCCCAAGGACCCGCGCGACATCCCGGTGTTCTTCCTGCCGCCGACGCTCGCGGACCATTCGGCCGCGGCGCGCCGGCGCTATGCGGCGATCGGCTATGCCGACGACTACACGCTGAAGTTCGTCAAGCCGGCCGACTGAGCGCAAAGGAGCGGGACGGCGCCGCGCCGTCCCGCTCAGCGCTCGCCGGTCGCGCCGAGGAATGCGGCGCTCTTGGCCTCGCGGCCGAGCAGCGTCGCGGCGCTGAGCGTCACGGCCACGAGGCCGATCGTCCAGGCGAGGACGGTGCCCAGATCGTGCCCGTGGTGCGCGGCGATGCTCGACTGCAGGGGCGCGAGCAGCGCCATCGCAAAATTACCGAACTGGTAGGCGAAGGCCGGCAGCACCGCCCGCACGCCGGGCGGGGACAGCTCGGTGAGGTGCGCCGGCACGATGCCCCAGGCGCCCTGCACCATGAACTGCATCAGGAACGCCCCGAGTGCCGCGAGCGGGACGGTCGGGGCGTAGGTCCACAGCGGGATCACCGGCAGCGTGAGCAGCGCTGCGCAGGCGATGGCCTTGCGCCGGCCGATCCGCTCCGAGAGCGCCCCGAAGAGCATGCCGCCGAACAGCGCCCCGACGTTCATCAGCATCAGCACGTCGTCGGCACGCGCCCCACCGAGACCGTAGCGCTGCAGCAGGAACGGTTTGTACAGATCCTGCGAACCGTGTGAGAAGGCGTTGAACAGCGCCATCAGCCCGATCATGTACAGCAGCGCCGGCGCGTTGGCCGCGACGATGCGCTCCAGGTCGCGCAGCGACGCGCGGCGTCGGTGCCGGCCCTCGAGCCAGGCGGGGGATTCTGCGACCCCGCGGCGAATGTAGAGCACGAGCAGCGCCGGCAGCGCGCCGATGACGAACAGGCCGCGCCAGCCGACGGTGGCGAAAAACAGTCGCGAGACCAGCGCGGCGAGCAGGAAGCCGAGCACGTAGCCCTCCTGCAGCAGCCCGGAGAAGAACCCGCGCCCCTCGGCCGGCAGCGTCTCGAACGCGAGCGCCGCACCGACGCCCCACTCCCCGCCCATGGCGAGGCCGAAGGCTGCGCGCAGCACCAGGAGCACGGTGAGATCCGGTGCGAACGCCGAGGCGAGCTCGATCAGGGC
>JAJZSQ010000019.1 GCA_021849615.1 Pseudomonadota bacterium | reverse complement strand
CACTGGAATCTGCTCGACCCGGATGTTCTGCGCTGGCTGCTCGAGCGGAAATTCTCCCTGCAGCTGCTCGCGGAGTTCACCGAAATGCGCCTCGCCATCGAGCCGGCCGCCGCGGCGCTCGCAGCGAGCCGCGCCGATCGCGAGGCGATCGAGCAGATTCGCGCCGGCCTCGAGCGCATGCAGGCCGCCGGTCAGGGCGATGACGAGCCGGTGGCGGCCGACATCGCCTTCCATACCGCGGTGCTCGCCGCCACCGGCAACCGCTTCTTCGCGCAGCTCGACCCGATGATCAATACGGCGCTGCGCATCTCGATCCGCTTCACCAACCGCATCAAGGGCCGTGCGGCGGGCATCGCCCAACATGAGGAAGTCCTCGATGCCATCGTTGCAGGCGATGCCGAGCGCGCCGCCCTCGCGATGCGCGCGCTGGTCGGGGAAGTGTTGGAGTTGATCGCGACCGCATCGGCTCAGCCGGCGCCGCGGCGCGCAGCGCGCAGCGCCGGCTGAGACCCCGAGTGCGGGCGTGGGCCTGTGCGAAAAACGACTGTTAGGAAAAATTTCGCAGTCATGCGCGGCGTGCACGCTCAGAGTGCACGCCGATGCCGCGCCGTCTCAACTCAGCGACGGTGCGCGAGACATTCAGGCTCGATTCAGCGCGAATTCCTCACTGTGTGTCATCAAGTGACCCGTCACAAACTTCTCGAAGCGCCAGGAAGGCCGCGGTGAGTCAGCCGGTGCAGCCGCCCCGGGCCGCGCAGGCGACATCGCCCCGGGGAATTGGCCGCGGCACCTGTGGCCTGTCGCGATCGGCAACGGCGCAAGCGCAAGCCACCGGCGCGCCGCAACGGCACAGGAGCGATGCAGACACAGTGACTTCGCAACGCACCAAATCCTGGCGGATCCTCATCACCGCGAGCGACACGTCGGTCGCAACGGGCCTTGCCGATCTGCTCCTCGAGCGCGGACACCACGCCGCCGTGCATGCCGATCCGACCGATCTGATGGCCGCGGTGAGCGCCGAGATGCCCGATCTGGTGATGCTCTGCGTCGCCGCCGGGGCCGAGCCGGACTACGCCCTCGGCGCCACGCTCTCCGGCATGCTAGAGATTCCGTTCATCGTGTTCGCGGCGCAGTGGGACGAGCGCGGCGCAGCCGCTGCCGCCGAGCATGGCGCACTCGCGTTCATCGCCGGCAGCTATCCGACCTTGCCGCAGTGCGTCCCGGTGATTCTCGGGGCGCTGCAGCGCTCGGCCGAAGTTCGGGAGCTACGGGCGCGACTCGTGCGCATGAGCGAGGCGCTCGAGCGCTCGCGGACCATCAGCATGGCGTGCGGGGTGCTGATGGAGCGGCTGCACCTGAGCCGGCAGGACGCATTCGAGACGCTGCGGGCCGCGGCGCGTGCGCGGCGCATGCGGCTGCTCGACAGCGCCGCCGGCATGCTGACCGCGCTGGAGGCGATCAACGAACTCGGCAGCCTGCCACGGCGTACGGTGTCCGAGCCGGACTGTGACCGGGTTCGCAGTCCCGCGGCGAAATCCAGATAACATAAAAACCCGGGACGTACCTTATCCCGTGCGCCCCCGCTCAGACGCACGCCGCGTCTCTCCCGGCGCCGGCTCTCCCGCGCCCCCCCCCAACTCACCGGGGCCCCGACTCGCCCTCGCATACGCCCGTGCGCCGCGCATCGCTCGGCGCGCCGATGATGGAGTGCGTGATCATGGAAACTCAGCGACTGCGAACCGTTCAGCATCCGGGGCGCATCGGCGATCTGCTCGATTCGCTGATCGGTTCCGTTCCCCTGGTGCCCGCCGGGGCGATCCGCGTGGCGAGCGCGGCGGTACTGCCAGCGCCGTTGCGGCTGCTCAGCCGTCTCATCGACCGGCGCGACTCGGTGTGGCGGGCCTGGCGCGAGGGTGGACGGATCTCATTCTTCGAGGCGCTGTTGTCGCTCGATCTGTCGCGCGAGCGCGGCAAGCCCGTCATCCGCCTGATGCAGTACGACGAAGTCGGTGACGTCGCTCGCGTGATGACGTTCGTCTCCACGATCGAACACGGCTGGCAGCAATGCGATTGACCGGAATGACCGCGTGGCGTGCCACCCGCACTGAAGTCGGGCGCACGTTCGCATCGCTCGCGCAGGGACTGCAGACACCCGCCGATGCGCCCGGCAGCGAGTGTCAGGTGCGCGACGCACGTGCGGTACGCGCAGAGCTGCATCGCCTGGTGCGCGCGGCGCGCGCCTCGGGCCCGGTGAGTTTCTCCTCGGTCGTGCTGCGTCTCGCCGAGCGGCTCGAGCCGTGCCTTCGGGCCGGGCAGATCGGTCCGCGGGACCGTGCGCTGGTACGGCGCATGGCCGTGCAGTGCAATCGCTACCTCGAGGATCCCACGGACGTGCGGGCCGCCGCCGGCATGGTTGAGGCGCTCGCGAGCGGTTCGATGAGCGCGGCGGAGCGCGCGCAGTTGCTGCAGGGTGCGCTCGAGGAGGGCACGCATCTGCTCGGCGCGTGCAGCATCCCTTCCGACCCGGCGCAGCGCCGCAGCAGCGATGCGCTGACCGGGCTGCCGGATCGAGCCGCCCTGCAGGCGAGACTGCAGGACATCCTGGCCGCGGCCGCACCGGCGCATCGGGCCGTTGGCGTGCTGTCGATCGGCATCAGCGGTGTCGAGGACATCGTTGATTCACTCGGTGCCGAAGTCGGCAGCGCGATCCAGGCTCACGTCGCGCGCGATCTAATCCGCGCCGCAGCCCCGGAGGATACGGTCGGGCGTCTGGGGCGCGATCACTTTGTACTGGTGCGCACCGGACTCACGGCGCACGCGCTCACCGAGGCGGCCAGCGCACTCGCCACGCGTCTCGGACGCAGCCGCAGGGTCGGTCCGCATCTGCTCTCGGTGACCGCACGGATCGGTCTGGCCATGGCCGGCCAGCACGGCCTCGGCGCCGCCGAACTGCTCGCCAATGCCGATGCGGCGCTGCACGACGCGCGTGCCCGTCGGCTCTACAACACGCAGGTGTTCGCTCCGCACATGCGCCAGGCGGCGCTGCGTCGGGTGAGTCTCGAGGCACACCTGCGCGCGGCGATCGACGCCGGTCGCTTCGAATTGCATTACCAGCCGAAACTCTCGCTCTGCGCCGGACGCCTGAGCGGCATCGAGGCGCTGGTCCGCTGGCGCAACGGCCCGCAGGGCGCGGTGGGACCGGCCGAGTTCATTCCGATCGCCGAGGAGAGCGGTCTGATCATCCCGCTCGGGGAATGGGTGCTGGAAGAGGCGTGCCGGCAGCTCGGGCGCTGGCATCGGGACGGGGTGCTCGACGTCCCGGTCGCGGTCAACCTCTCCGCGGTGCAGCTGTGTTCGCGCCAGATGCACGAGCAGATCGACGCAGCGCTGCAGCGTCACGGCGTCGACCCGTCGCATCTGGAGGTGGAGATCACCGAATCGGCGCTGATGCGCGACGCCGGCGCCGCATTGCGCTGCCTCGGGGAACTTGGCCGCCTCGGCGTACGCGTCGCGATCGATGACTTCGTCACCGGGTACTCGAACCTCAGTCAGCTGATGCGTCTGCCGCGCGCGGCGCTGAAGATCGACCGTTCCCTGGTCGCTGGCATCGCAACGCGTACACGCGATGTGGCAATCCTGCGCGCGATCATCGACATGGCCCGCTCGATCGGGGCGCGGGTCGTTGCCGAAGGGGTCGAAGATCCTCGCCAGCGGGACCTGCTCGCCGCCGCCGGTTGCGACGAGTACCAGGGCTTTCTCATCGCCCGGCCGATGGACGCAGCGCGGCTGCAGGTCTGGCTCACGCGACACCGCGGCGAAGCCGGCGCGGCCTAGCGGCATCCCCCGACACTGCCCGTTCGTCGCGCCGCGGGCGCGCGACGCTCAGGCTGCCTTGCCGGGTGCCGCCGCGCGGTGTGCCCAGTGCGCGAACTGAGTCGCCCCCATTGGCCGCGCCACGAGGAACCCCTGGCATTCATCGCAGCCGGCGGTGCCGATCGCATGAAACTGCTCGGAGGTCTCGACGCCTTCTGCCACCACGCGTGAGCCGAGCACGTGACCGATGTCGACGATGGCTGCGAGAATGGTCGCATCGCGCGGGTATGCCGGGAGACGCGACATCAGCGACCGGTCGAGCTTGATCGCGCTCAGGGGCAGTCGCCCGAGCTGGGCGAGATTCGAATACCCGGTGCCGAAATCATCGAGGGCCAGGCGCACCCCGAGCCGTGCGAGCTCCGAGAGATGATCGAAGGCCGCACCGTGATCCTCCATTAGTGCCGTCTCCGTGATTTCGCACTCGAGCAGCTGTGCCGGTAGCGCGTGTCGCTCGAGCGCGTGCACGATCCGCTCGACCGTGTAAGGTGAATGCAGCTGCGTCGGCGAGAGGTTGATCGCAACCGGCATTCTCGGCCCGGAATGTTCATGCCAGTCCTGCAGTTGACGGCATGCGGCGTCGATCACCCAATTCCCGAGCGGCATGATCAGGCCGGTCTGCTCCGCGATGGGGATGAACTCCGACGGCTGGACGAGGCCGCGTTCCGCGCACCGTCAGCGCAGCAGTGCCTCGACGCCGCACAGTCTGCCCGTGCGAACCGCGATCTTCGGCTGGTAATGCAGCTCGAAGCGTCCTGCCTCGATCGCTTCGCGCAACTGCGCCTCGAGACTCACCCGCCGCAGCGCTGCGTCACGCATGTGGGCCGAATAGAACTGCAGTGGGGGGTGGGTGCCTGCCTGGGTGTGGTGCAAGGCGGTCTCAGCATGGCAGAGCAGTTCGCTGCCGTGTGCTCCGTGTTCGGGAGACATCGCGATGCCGATGCGGGCGGTCACAGCCAGCGGCTGACCGTTGACGTGGTGGCAGCGGCCGATCAATTCGATGAGCCGAGCCGCTTCCTGGGCGACGTCCGCGGCCGGACGATTGGGTATAACGAGGACGAACCGTTGCTCGGCGCAGCGCTCGACCCAGCCGTCGCAGATGCTGCCGCGCGCCAGCGATCGGGCCACCTGCGCGAGCATGGCATCGCCGAAGTCGCGGCCGAGACTGTCGATGATGTGCTCGATGCCCTGAAGCTCGATGGACAGGACGGCCAGCGTCTGGTGTGCTGCAGGGCGGCGCGTCGCCTCGATGCGCAGCTCGAGCGTCTTGCGGTCCACTGCAGGGGCAAATCCGGCAGGGGCCACCGCGCACAATGCATTCTGGATCCGTTCCTGCGGGTAAACCGGCGCAGCCGGTCCATCCGGCTCCGGGATGCCGGAGGGCGGTGTCAATGTGATCGATGCACCTGCCGCGGCGTGTGCGGGTTCCCTCAGCAGGCCGCGCAGAAGCTCGACCCGTTCGTCCGCACCGATGGTGGGCATCGATCCACCGCCGAGCATGTCCACCAATGCTGCAGCGTGTTGCAGATCTTCGTGCGCGCTGAGATAGCGCCGGGACAACCGGACCCAGCGGCGCAGATAAGCGAATTGCAGATCGGACAGCCCCTCGGTGCGGAGGGCAGGCTCCAGCCGTTCCGCGACACGAAGGACGACGGAGGCGTACGTCAGAAGACCGGCAGCGCGTGCCGAACGTGCCAGATGGTGCAGACTTGTGCGCATGCAATCGCAGGAGAGCGTCACGGGCGCGGCATCCGACTTCGATGCGACCGGGCGTGTATCGTTGGCAAGCGTTGCGAGGAGTACGAGGAGTTCCGGAGCGTACCCGGATTCACGGCGAGGCGGGGTCACTCGCACGCCTGCCAGCCGTGCTCGGCGGTCTGCACGAACAGAAGCGAGCGAGACAGGTCTCCGACCTCGTCGTACTCGCGCAGCTGAATTACCGGCTTGCCGCGCTCCCGGGATAACTCGAGGGAAAATACGGCTTCGAAGAACCAGATGCGCCGGCTATCGCTCCATGAGCGCCAGACGGAGTCCTCGCCGTCGATCAGTCGGCTCAGTCGGCGCAGCGGCGCCGGCAACTCGGCCGCCGAGGTGATGCGGTTGGCTCGCTCGGGAATGAAGCGGTCCGAGTCGAGCAATGAATCGAGTAATCTGCCTACGCGTCTGGGATGTTGAACAGAACGCAGCCGTTGGGTTTCCACGATGGCGCACTTACCGCGGGCATCAATTGCCACACGGTCCTCAGTCAGGGTGAGGGGCGAAGCGTGGGCCCCGGAGAGAATCCGGTCGCAGGGGTCGGGCGGGTCGAGCGCGGCCGGCGAAGGACTGGCGCGCGAGGCACACGGGGACTAGGTGAGCCAACTGCGATTTATCATACTAAATTCCCAATCCTGTACCGTGCGCCGCTTCGCGTTTTCCGTGACCGGTCGGGCCGGACGCCGTGGTGTACAGCGTGTTGACCGACTCGAGCGTCAGCAGCAGCGCACCCGCAAGCTCGCCCAGCCGTGTGCGGCGTGTTCTGGCGGCCCTGCGGAGGACTTCGAATGCCTGTTGCCGCGTAAGCCGCAACCGCTCCATCAGGACGCCGGTCGCTGCACTGATCGTGCGTGCCTGCTCCAGGGCGGCTTTGAGTTGTTCAGTGCGGTGGAGCAGTTGGCGCATCGCTGCGTGACGATCGATCGCCGAGCAGATCGCCGGAATGCACATCGGCAGGTTCTCATAGCGGCTGGCGAACACCGCCAGGGCTCCGTGGTGGGCACCCGCCAGGACGAGCCTTTCGTCCCAGCATTGCGTGATGAGGAGAAACGGAATTTCCTGGCGTTCGGGCGCTTCTGCCGCGAACCGCAGGGCTGACTCGACGTCGGGTCCGGCACAGAAGATGATGAGGTCTGGCCGTGGATCGGCCGTCGCCTCCGGCAGATCTGACGGACGCTGAAGGACGTGCGCCTGGTGTGACCGTGCAGCGAGTAATTCCTGCAGACGAGTCGGGACAGAAGTGTCCTCACCGACCAGAACGATGCGCCACTGCTTGGAGTCTGTCATGGTGGGCCTCGACAGCCCTTACCGTACTCCCAATCCGACGCTGTTGCCAATGTGGTCCAGGCCGCGGCATTCTGTCGAGCACCTGTCATTGGCTACGGTCAAGGCGCAGATCCAACACCGCTCGTGGTCATTCCTGGGGGCGGCACCGCGATCGCAATGCCGCCGCCGACCCGTTCGACGTGGATGCTCAGCCCCCGCAGAGGGGCTGCCCGACCGGATTGCGATGCAGCACGTCCGGCGAGTACGTCGGCGTGCGGAAGGCATGCGCCGCGTGCTCGAACGCGTAGGCCAGACGGATCAGACGGGCTTCGGACCACTTCATCCCGATGAACGACAGTCCCACCGGCAGACCCTGCACCTGCCCCATCGGCACCGTAATGTAGGGATACCCGGCAATGGCCGGCAGCGTGCTGTCCCCGCCGCCGATGCCGGCATCGCCGTTGACCAGATCGATGACCGACGCCGGATCCTGCGTCGGGGAGATCAACGCGACGACGTGATGTTCTCTGAGCAGCCGCTCGATGCCCTGCGGTCCGGCGAGCCGCCGGTTCGTGGCGCGGGCGCGCAGGTAAGCCGGATCCTTAAGTCCCTTGGTGCGCTCGGCGGCGAGGAACAGGCTCTGTCCGAACCAGCGCATTTCCTGGCGCGCATGGGTCTTGTCGAAGGTGATCAGGTCCGCGAGGGTGCGACTGCGCACCGCCGGCGGAGAGGCGGCGAGGTAGGCCTTCATGTCCGCCTTCAGTTCGGTCATCAGCACCAGGTTCTCGTTCTTCGCGAGCGGCGCGAGGTGCTCGTCATCGACCTTCACCAGCACCGCGCCCTCGGCCTTCAGCAGCGCGAGTGCGTGCCGGAAGACCTTCAGCGTCTTCGGTGTGAAATTCTTCAGCAGGAAATCCGCTACGCCGAGCCGCACGCCCTTCAGCGCCCCGGGCTTGAGGTCCGCGGCGTAGTTGGTACGGTGTGCGTCGGCGTGCGCCGTCGCCGGATCTTGCGGATCGCTCCCGGCCATTGCGCTCAGCAGCATCGCCGCGCCGCGCACGCTGCGCGCGATCGGCCCGGCGGTGTCCTGCGACTGGCTGATCGGCACGATGCCCGTGCGCGAGACGAGGCCGACGGTCGGCTTCAGGCCCACCACGCCATTCATCGAAGAGGGGCAGCTGATCGAGCCGTCGGTTTCGGTGCCGATGGCCGCTGCGGCGAGTCCGGCGGCGACCGCGGCGGCCGAGCCGGAACTCGACCCGCAGGCCGTGCGATCGAGCATGTAGGGGTTGCGCGTCAGCCCGCCGACCGCGCTCCAGCCGCTGGTCGAGTGGCCTGAGCGGATGTTGGCCCACTCCGAGAGATTCGCGCGCCCGAGGATGACCACTCCGGCGCGGCGCAGGTTCTGGATCACGGTGGAACTCACCGGGCGTACGTTCTGCGCCAGCGCGAGCGAGCCGGCGGTGGTCGGCAGACCGGCGATGCCGATGTTGTCCTTCACCAGGATTGGCAGTCCGTCGAGGGGCCCGAGCGGGTGGCCAGCGGCCCATCGCGCATCCGAGGCGCGTGCTTCGGCCATGGCTCGCGGGTTGAGCGCGATGACCGCGTGGATCTTCGGATTGATGCGCGCGATGCGGGCCTCGTAGTCGCGCACGAGTGCCGTGGCGGTGATGCGGTGGGCGGCGAGGTCCGCCGAGAGCGCTGCCGCCGAGGTGCAGCTGAGATTGACCGCCAGCGCCGGCGCGCACGCCAGACAGAACAGAGCCCCGACGCCCATTGCAACGGTTGCGCGCATGCCGAATCCCCCCGGAATGACGATGGGCCGCACTGTATCGGGCCTGCGGTCTGCACCGCAAGCTCGGCGGCGGAGCCGCCCGCCCCCCGGGATCCGCGCCGCCGGGTCATTGGTTATAGTGGCGTCCATGAACACCGCACACACGCCCGATCTGTCCGCCTTCTGGATGCCCTTTACCGCCAACCGGCACTTCAAGCATCACCCGCATCTGGTGATGGCGGGCAAGGGCGCCCATTTCACGCTGCACGATGGACGCACCGTGTTCGATTGTCTCTCGGGCCTGTGGTGCACGCCGCTCGGTCACGGCCGAGCGGAGATCGCCACGGCCGTGCACGAGCAGCTGCGCGAACTCGATTTCGCGCCGACTTTCCAGGTCGGGCACCCCAAGGCGTTTGAACTCGCCGCGCGCATCGCGCGCTGGGCGCCCGAGGGCCTGAACCGGGTCTTTTTCGCCAATTCCGGCTCCGAAGCGGTCGACAGCGCGCTGAAGATCGCCATCGCCTATCACCAGGCCCGCGGCGATGCGCGTCGCGTGCGCATCATCGGACGGGAACGCGCCTATCACGGGGTCGGCATCGGCGGGATCTCGGCCGGCGGCATTGCGGTCAATCGCCGTACCTTCGGAGCGCTGGCTGCGCCGTTCGTCGATCACCTGCCGCACACGTACGATCCTGAGCACATGCGCTTCAGCCGCGGCCAGCCGCTCTGGGGCAAGCACCTGGCCGATGCGCTGGAGCGGCTCATCGGGCTGCACGATGCCTCGACCATCGCAGCGGTGATCGTCGAGCCGATGCAGGGCTCCACCGGCGTGATCGTGCCGCCCGTGGGGTACCTCGAGCGCCTGCGCGAGATCTGCACGCGCCACGGCATCCTCTTGATCTTCGATGAGGTGATCACGGGTTTCGGGCGTCTCGGGGCGAACTTCGCCGCGCAACGGTTCGGCGTGACACCCGACATGATCGTGTTCGCCAAGGCGGTCACCAACGGGGCGGTGCCCCTAGGTGGTGTGATCGCCGAGCAGAGCATCCACGATGCGCTGATGCACGGACCGGAGCAGATGATCGAGCTGTTTCACGGCTACACGTACTCGGGCCATCCGGTGGCCTGCGCCGCCGGGCTCGCCACCCTCGAGGTGATGGCGCGCGAGGGACTGATCGAGCGGGCCCGTGCGCTCGAGCCGCTGCTCGAGCGGGAAGTGCATTCGCTGCGCGATGCGCCGCACGTGGCGGATATCCGCAACATTGGTCTGGCCGCAGCCATCGATCTGACGCCGCGGCCGGATATGCCCGGCGCGCGTGCGCGCGCGGCGTTCGAACTCGGGATCGAGGCGGGACTGCTGCTGCGCTTCACCGGCGATACGCTCGCGGTGGCGCCGCCGTTCATCAGCACCGAGGCGCAGATCCAGGAGATGGTCGCGACGCTGCGCACAGTGCTCGCGCGCGTGCCCTGAGACGGCGCGTCTGCACCGCCCGCGCGGAGGGGCCTACGCGCGCGCCGCCGCGCCGCGCGGCATCAGAACATGCCGGTCTGCAGGCGGGCCGCCTCGGACATCATGCTCTGGTTCCACGGCGGGTCGAAGGTGAGCTCGACGCTCGCGCCGCGTACGGTGGGAATCCGCTCGATCTTGTCGCGCACGTCATCGACCAGGATCTCCCCCATGCCGCACCCCGGCGCCGTGAGGGTCAGTTTGACCGAGACGCTGCGTGTGCCGTCCTCGTGGCCCTGCACCTCGCAGTCGTACACCAGCCCGAGATCGACGATGTTGATCGGAATCTCCGGGTCGTAACAGGTGCGCATCTGCGACCAGGCGAGCTGGCGCACGTCCTCTTCCGTGGCATTGGGCGGCAGCTCCGGCGGCTTGACCGGCTCGCGGCCGATGGCCTCGGCATCCTCGCCGCTGATGCGAAACAGGTTGCCTTCCATGTAGACGGTGAAGCTGCCGCCGAGCGCCTGCGTGATGTAGCCGGACTGGCCGGGCTGCAGAGTGACCTCGGTGCCGGCCGGCACGATGACCGCGCGCACTTCACGCTGCACGACGAACGGTTCGCTGTCATAACCAGGCATGCTTGAACCTCACTCCGTGGTGACGGCATCGGCGCTGCGATCGAGCGCCGCGCTCAAGGTGTGCCAGCACAGCGTCGCGCACTTGACCCGCGCCGGAAATTCGCTGACGCCTCCGAGTGCCGCCAGCTTGCCGAGCGAGGCGTCCGGCGTCGTGTTCGGGTGCGTCAGCAGGGTGTGCACCTGCTCGTAGAGACGGCGCACCGTCGCGGTGTCCTTGCCTTTGACCGCTTCGGTCATCAGCGAGGCGGACGCGGTCGAGATGGCGCAACCCTTACCCTCGAAGTGCACGTCGGCGATGCGATCGCCCTGAAGGCTCACCCATACGGTGAGCCGATCACCGCACAGCGGATTGTGGCCGTCGGCGTGCGCATCGGCGTTCTCGAGCGGGCCGAAATTGCGCGGCTGGCGGTTGTGATCGAGGATCACGTCGCGATAGAGATCTTTCAGGTCCATCAGCCGAACACCTCACGGGCTTTGCCGAGTGCCGCCACCAGCGCGTAGACGTCCGCCTCGGTGTTGTAGCAGCCGAACGAGGCGCGAGCGGTCGCCGGGATGTCGAAGAACGTCATGACCGGCATTGCGCAGTGGTGGCCGGTGCGGATCGCCACGCCCTCGCTGTCGAGGATGGTGCCCAGATCGTGCGGGTGGCAGCCGCGCAGCGTGAAGGAGAGCACGGCGGCCTTGTGCGCCGCGGTGCCGATGATCTCCAGGCCCGGGATGCGGTTAAGCTCGGCCGTGGCGAGGGCGAGCAGGCGCTGCTCGTGCGCCGCGACCGCCTCGATGCCGAGTCCCTCGAGGTAGTCCATCGCGGCGGCGAGCCCCACGGCACCGGAGATGTTCGGCGTGCCCGCTTCGAACTTCCACGGCAGCTCGTTGTAGGTGCTCTTCTCGAACGAGACGGTGCGGATCATGTCCCCGCCGCCCTGCCACGGCGGCATTTCCTCGAGCAGCTCCTCGCGGCCGAACAGCACCCCGATCCCGGTCGGGCCGTACAGCTTGTGTCCTGAGAAGGCGTAGAAGTCGCAGCCGAGCGCCTGTACGTCGATGGCGGTGTGCGGGACGGCCTGGGCGCCATCGAGCAGCACCAGCGCGCCGCACGAGTGTGCGGCCTGCACGATGCGCTCGACCGGCAGGATGGTGCCGAGGGCGTTCGAGACATGCGCCACGGCGACTAGGCGGGTGCGGGCGGTGAGCTGCCCGAAGAGCCGCTCGAGATCGACTTCCCCGCGCCGGTCGATCGGAGCGACCTTCAGCGCACAGCCGGTCTGCTCGCAGACCATCTGCCACGGCACGATGTTGGCGTGGTGCTCGAGGCCGCTGATCAGGATCTCATCGCCGGGACCGAACCGCGGGCGGGCGAATGCCTGCGCCACGAGGTTGATGCCCTCGGTGGTGCCGCGCACGAACACGATCTCGCGCCGCGAGCGGGCGTTGAGGAAGCGCCGCGCTCGCTCGCGCGCGCCCTCGAAGGCTTCGGTCGCGGTCTGGCTGAGTGCGTGCACGCCGCGGTGCACGTTCGAGTGATGATGCGTCTCGTAGCGCTCCACGGCGCGCAGCACCGCGTTCGGCCGCTGTCCGGAGGCGGCGCTGTCCAGATAGATGAGCGGATGGCCGTTGACCTGCTGGGCGAGGATCGGAAAATCGCGGCGCACTCGCTCCGCATCGAGCGGTGCGGCGACAGCAGCAGCGGTGTTCACAGCAACTCCTTCAGCGTTTCCAGCTCGCGCATCTGCCCGAGCAGGGTGGTCTCGATCTGGCGGCGCAGGTCGCTCAGGGTGATCTTCGCGATCACGTCCTCGAGGAACGCCCATTTGAGCAGGTGCTGCGCCGCCTCCGGGGCGATGCCCCGCGAGAGCAGATAGAACAGCATGTTCTCATCGAGCTTGCCGGCGGTCGCGCCGTGGCTGCAGCTGACCTCATCGGTGTAGATTTCCAGCTGCGGGCGCAAGTCGACCTCGCACTGCGCGCCATCGAGCAGGCCGCGCAGCGATTGGCGCGAGTCGGTACCGCGCGCCCCCTCGCGCACGACCACCTTGCCGTTGAAGGCCGCACGCGAGCGGTTCGAGGCAATGCCGCGGAAGGTCTGTTCGGTCCGCGTGCGCGGCGCGACATGTTCGCTCAGGGCGTACAGGTCGAGGCTCTGCTGGCCGTCGGCGAGCGCCGCGGCCGCGAGTGAAAATTCCGCTCCGCGGCCGCTCAGGCGCGCATGGACCGTCGAGCGGGCGCTGAGTGCGCCGGCGCCGACGGCGAGCATCTCGTAGCGGGCGTCTGCGGCGAGCTCAGCGGACAGCGTGTCGAACCATGCCGCCTGGGCCCCGAGCTGCTGCACCCGATAGTGGGTGAGCGCCGCATGCGGTGCCAGATCGACCTGGACCGCACTGGTGACCAGGCTGGGCGCTTCGGCGCGGCCGAGGTGCCGCTCGATGACGCTCAGCCGCGAGTCCGCGCCGAGCGCGAGCCGCACGCGCGGATACGAAGCGCCTTCGGTCGCGGCGGCCGAGGCGATGAACACCAGTTCGATGCCAGCGGCCTGCGTGCCGGCGGCGACCTCGATCGAGACCGCGTCGGTGGCGAAGGTCTCGTTGAGCAGCGCCAGGCGCGCCTCGGGCAGTCGCGCCTCGAGCCGCCACGCCGCGGCGCTGGCATCGTCCGTGCGCGCCGTATGCACCGTGACCCCATGCGCAGCGCCGGCGCCCGAGTGCAGCCGGCCGTCGACGAAGACGTAGCGCGCGAATCCCTCCGGCACCTCGGGCAGCGGCGGCAGCGCCGCCGCCTGTGTCTGGACAGGGGCGAAGCGCGCCTGCTCGAGGATGCGCAGATCCGTGTAGCGCCAGTTCTCGTCGCGGGCCGCAGGCAGCCCCTGCGCGCACAGCGCCTCGAGTGCCTCGCGGCGTCGCTCCGCGCCGATCACGCCCGGGGGCAGTACTGCGCGGACCGCGCCGTACTCGTCCTTCAGGCGATTGAGCACCGCGCTGCTCATGCTGCCTCGCTGATCAGCCAGTCGTAGCCGCGCTGCTCAAGCTCGAGCGCGAGCGTCCGATCGCCGCTGCGCACGATGCGGCCCTTGACCAGCACGTGCACGCGGTCGGGCACGATGTGCTCGAGCAGACGCTGGTAGTGCGTCACCAGTAGCTGCGAGCGGTTCGGCGCGCGCAGCGTGTTGACGCCGTGGGCGACGATCTTCAGCGCATCGATGTCCAGTCCCGAGTCGGTCTCATCGAGCACGGCGAGACTCGGCTCGAGCACCAGCATCTGCAGGATCTCGTTGCGCTTCTTCTCGCCGCCGGAGAATCCCTCGTTGACGCCGCGCGAGAGCATGCTCTCGTCCATGCGCATCAGGCGCATCTTCTCGCGCACCAGGGTGAGGAACTCGAAGGCATCGACTTCCGGTTCTCCGCGGTGTGCGCGCGCGGCGTTCACCGCGGCCTTCAACAGATAGACGTTGTTCACCCCGGGGATCTCCACCGGGTACTGGAAGCCGAGGAACACGCCCTCGCGCGCGCGCTCCTCGGGGCTGAGCGCGAGCAGGTCGCGTCCTTTGAAATGCACCGAGCCGGCGGTGACGGTGTAGCCGGGGCGGCCGGCGAGCACGTGCGCGAGCGTGCTCTTGCCCGAGCCGTTCGGACCCATGATGGCGTGCACCTCGCCCTCGGGAACCTCGAGATCGAGCCCCTTGAGGATCTCCTGACCGTCGACGGTGGCGTGCAGATTCTTGATCGTGAGCATGCGTATGACCTTGGGGTTAGCCGACTGCGCCTTCGAGGCTGACGGCGAGCAGATTTTGCGCCTCGACCGCGAACTCCATCGGCAGCTCCTTGAACACCGACTTGCAGAAGCCGCTGACGATGAGATTCACCGCATCCTCGGCGCTGATGCCGCGGGCGAGGCAGTAGAAGAGTTCATCCTCGCTGATCTTCGAAGTGCTCGCCTCGTGCTCGACGGTGGCCGAGGGGTTCTTCACTTCGACGTACGGGAAGGTGTGCGCTCCGCAGGTGCCGCCCATCAGCAGCGAGTCGCACTGGGTGAAGTTGCGCGCCCCGGTGGCGCTCGGCAGCACCTGTACCAGGCCGCGATAGGTGTTCTGGCCGTGGCCGGCGGAGATGCCCTTGGAGATGATGGTGCTGCGGGTGTTGCGCCCGATGTGAATCATCTTCGTGCCGGTGTCGGCCTGCTGGCGGTTGTTGACCGTGGCCACCGAGTAGAACTCGCCCACCGAGCCTTCCCCGCGCAGCACGCAGCTCGGGTACTTCCAGGTGATGGCCGAGCCCGTCTCGACCTGCGTCCAGGAGATGTGCGAGTTGCGACCGCGGCACTCGCCGCGCTTGGTGACGAAGTTGTAGATGCCGCCGACACCGGCGGCGTCCCCGGGGTACCAGTTCTGCACCGTGGAGTACTTGATGTACGCATCGTCGAGCGCCACGAGCTCCACCACCGCGGCGTGCAGCTGGTTCTCGTCGCGCTGCGGGGCGGTGCAGCCCTCGAGGTAGCTGACGTAGGCGCCCTCATCGGCGATGATCAGCGTGCGCTCGAACTGGCCGGTCTTGGCCGCATTGATGCGAAAGTAGGTCGACAGCTCCATCGGGCAGCGCACGCCCTTCGGCACGTACACGAACGAGCCGTCGGAGAACACCGCGGAGTTCAGAGTCGCGAAGAAGTTGTCCCGGTACGGCACCACACTGCCGAGGTAGCGCTCGATCAGTTCCGGATGGTTCTGAACCGCCTCGGAGAACGGGCAGAAGATCACCCCGGCCTCGTGCAGGCGCTCCTTGAAGGTGGTCGCCACCGAGACGCTGTCGAACACGGCATCGACCGCCACGCCGGCGAGCCGGGCGCGCTCGTGCAGCGGCACGCCGAGCTTCTCGTAGGTCTCGAGCAACTTCGGATCGACCTCGGCCAGGCTCTTCGGTCCGTCGGTCTTGTTCTTCGGCGCCGAGTAATACGAGATCGCCTGGTAGTCGATCGGCGGGTAGTGCGCCTGCGGCCAGTGCGGCTCGGGCATCTTCAGCCAGTGCCGGAGCGCCTTCAGGCGCCACTCGGTGAGAAACGAAGGCTCGCCTTTCTTGCGCGAGATCAGGCGCACCACGTCCTCATCGAGTCCGGGTGGCACCGTGTCCGAATCGATGTCGGTCACGAAGCCGTGCCGGTAGCGGCGGCTGACCAGATCCTCAAGCGGTGTCGTGTCGTTCATGTGCGGTAAAGCGAAGTGGTTATATCGTCAGTCAGGCGCTCGGGAGGCGCAGCGGGACGGCGGAGACCGCCGCCTTCACGTCGCGCTCGAGCACCGGAAGACGCGTGTGGATGGGATCGAGGCCGGCGAGCTGCGCCAGGTTCACCTCACCGAGCGAGCGGCGGATCGCGAGATTCAGCCGCTGCCAGACGCGCCCGACACGGCAGCTGTCCTCGATGTCGCAGTGTCCGTGGGCCACCGAACAGTCGGTGAGGGCGACCGGGCCCTCGAGCGCATCGAGGATCGCCGCGGCGCTGATCTGCGTCGCCGGCCGGGCGAGCTGATAGCCGCCGTGCAGACCGCGCGTGGAGCTGACGAGGCCTGCGCGCTGCAACTGCTTCAGCAGTTTGCTCACAGTGGGCGCGCCGATGTGCGTCTCTTCGGCGAGCGCCGCGGCCGTCTGCACCCGCTGCGGCTCGGCGGCGAGCACGGCGAGCAGCACCGTCGCATAGTCTGTGAGCCGGCTGATTCGGACCATGGCTGCATCCTCTGGAAGTAGGACTATTTTAGTACTAATTGCGTCGGGAACCAAGCGGTGTCCGGAACCAAGCGCCGCCGTGCGGGTCATTTGGTATCCTTGCACGCCTCACGGTGCGCAGCGAAGTGATGCCGATCCGTCGGCATGTGCGGCCGATCCACCAGTCGCGGAGAATCGTCATGAATCGCAGTGAGCTTGCTCGGATTGCCCAGGCGATGGTTGCCCGGGGCAAAGGGATCCTGGCCGCGGACGAGAGCACCGGCACCATCCGCAAGCGCTTCGAGGCGATCCAGCTCGAGTCGACCGAGGAGCACCGGCGCACCTACCGCGACATGCTCTTCAGCGCCCCGGGGGCGGCCGAGTCGATCAGCGGGGTGATCCTCTACGAGGAGACGCTGCGCCAGAAGGCCTCCGACGGCACCCCGTTCCCGCAGTACCTCACGCAGCAGAGCATCGTGCCCGGGATCAAGGTCGACCGCGGCGCGAAGCCGCTCGCCGGGTTCCCGGGCGAGACGATCACCGAGGGCCTCGATGGGCTGCGTGAGCGGCTGATCGAGTACCGCGGGCTCGGCGCCCGCTTCGCCAAGTGGCGCGCGGTGATCGACATCGCCGCCGGGGTTCCGAGCGCGTTCGCTATCGAGGCGAATGCGCACGCGCTGGCGCGCTATGCGGCGCTCTGCCAGGAGAACGACATCGTGCCGATCGTCGAGCCGGAAGTGCTGATGGACGGCGATCACTCGATCGAACGCTGCGAAGAGGTGACCGATGCGACGCTCAGCTGCGTGTTCAAACAGCTGCAGGACCAGCGCGTCGTGCTCGAGGGCATGGTGCTGAAGCCGAACATGGTCATCTCCGGCAAGAAGGCGGCCCAGCGCGCCGCGCCGGAGGCGGTTGCCGAGGCGACGGTGCGCTGTCTGAAGCGCCACGTGCCGCCGGCCGTGCCGGGTATCGCGTTCCTCTCCGGCGGACAATCGCCGGCCGAGGCGACGCTGCACCTGTCGCTGATCCATCAGACCGGCTCGCTTCCCTGGGCGGTCACGTTCAGCTACGGACGGGCGCTGCAGGAGACGGCGCTGGCCGCCTGGGGCGGACGCAGCGCGGACTTCAAGGCCGGTCAGCAGGAGTTCCTGCGCCGCGCCAAACTCAATGCGCTCGCCAGCACCGGCCGCTACTCGACCGACCTGGAGCGCGCCGCCTGAACCGGCGGGGCAGCGAGGAGGCAGGGAATCGCGTGAGTGAATCAGCCAGCGCCGCGGTGCAAGTGCCGGACGACGCGATCATCGACGTGCGCGGCGTGCATTACGCCGTAGACGGTCGGCCCATTTTCTCCGGACTCGACATCGCCGCGCGCCGCGGGCTGATCACCGCGGTCATGGGGCCGAGCGGCACCGGCAAGACGACCCTGCTGCGCCTGATCACCGGACAGATCTACGCCGACCGCGGCGTGGTGTCGGTGTTCGGCCGGGACGTCGGCACGCTCGGCAGCCGCGAGCTCTATGCCACGCGCCAGCGCATGGGCATGCTGTTCCAGAACGGTGCGCTGCTGACGGACATCGACGTGTTCGAGAACGTCGCCTTCCCGGTGCGCGAGCACACCGATCTGCCCGAACCGCTGATCCGCAATCTGGTGCTGACGAAGCTCGAGGCGGTGGGGTTGCGCGGCGCGGCGCACCTGATGCCCGGGGAACTCTCCGGCGGCATGGCGCGGCGCGTTGCGCTCGCCCGAGCGATCGTCATGGATCCGGAAGTGCTGATCTACGATGAGCCGTTCGTCGGCCTCGATCCGATCTCCCTCGGGGTGATCCTGCGTCTGATCAAGCAGATGAACGATGCGCTGAAGATCACGAGCATCGTGGTGTCCCACGACGTGCACGAGATCGAGACCATCGCCGATTACAGCTACCTGCTCTCCGAGGGCCGGGTGGTCGCCTCGGGTACGCCTGCGGAGCTCGCCCGCAGCGACTCCCCGACGGTGCGCCAGTTCATGACGGGCGGTGCCGAGGGTCCGGTGCGCTTTCATTACCCGGCCAAAGACTACGCCACGGAACTGCTGGAGAGCCCGCGATGAGCGCTGCATCCAAGGTCGGAGTGATGGAGGCGGTGCGCAAGACCGGTGTGACCGGGCTGTTCTTCGTGCGGCTGCTCGGGGCGTGCATCCCGGCGCTCGCCCGCCCGAAGCTCATCATCGCGCAGATCTACAACGCCGGCGCCCGCTCGCTCATCATCATCATGCTCTCGGGGCTGTTCACCGGCATGGTGCTCGGGCTGCAGGGCTACGAGCTGCTCAATCGATTCGGGGCCACCGAGGCGCTCGGCACGGCCGCGGCGCTTGCGCTGCTGAAGGAGCTCGGCCCGGTGCTGACGGCACTGCTGTTCGCCGGACGGGCCGGCACCGCGCTGACCTCGGAAATCGGCCTGATGCGCGCCACCGACCAGCTCACCGCCATGGAAGTGATGGCGGTCGATCCGCTGCGCTACGTGGCCGCACCACGCTTCCTCGGCGGACTGATCGCCATGCCGCTGCTGACCGCGATTTTCAACGTCATCGGGCTCTTCGGGGCACAGCTGATCGGCGTGCAGATGCTCGGTGTCGATCACGGCACGTTCTGGTCGCAGACCCAGAGTGCGGTCGCTTTGAAGGACGTGACCGAAGGGATCGTCAAGAGCGTGGTGTTCGGCGCCGTCGTCAGTCTCATCGCTGTCAACGAGGGCTATCACGCCGATCCGACCGCCGAGGGCGTGGGCCTTGCGACCACCCGTACGGTGGTGGCCTCCTCGGTGATGACGCTCCTGCTCGATTACGTGCTGACCGCCGCATTCATGTAAGAGGATTTTTTCAGCCATGCGCGCCAATCGCTCATTAGAAATCGGAACGGGCCTGTTCGTGCTGCTCGGGCTCGCGGCGCTGCTGTTTCTCAGCATGCAGCTGCCCACCAACGGCCTGAAGTTCAGCTTCAGCAAACCGGTCGGCTACCCCGTCACCGCACAGTTCGACAACATCGGCAGCCTCAAGGTCGGCGCCCCGGTGCGCATGGCCGGCGTGCGCATCGGGCAGGTGACCCGCATCGACTTCGACACCAATACCGAGCGGGCCAAGGTGTGGTTGCTCATCAACCCGCATTTCAACCAGATCCCGATGGACAGCGCCGCGAGCATCGACACCGAGGGGCTGCTCGGCGGGCAGTACATCAGCATCAGCCCGGGCGGCATGCCGACTTACCTCAAGGCCGGCAGCGAGATCATCCAGACGCAGTCCGCGCTCGTGCTCGAGAACCTGATTAACAAGTTTTTCGCCAATTTCGCCAGCAAGAGCGGCTCGAAGAGCTCAGGCGGCGGTGCAAAGGAGCAGAAATAATGAAAGCCGTGACTCTGATCGCCGTGGCCGCCCTGGCCGGTCCGCTGATGCTCGCGCCGGCCGCGTATGCCGCTCCCAGCCAGACGGCGGCGTTCGAGCAGCCCTCGCAGATGATCCAGTCGGTGGCCAATGAGATGCTCCAGGCGCTGAACGGCCATCGCGCCGAGCTGCGCGGCCACCCTGAGAAGATCGAGGCGATCGTCAACAAGTACCTGGTGCCGCACTTCGATGCCCAGCTCGCCGCGGACCTGGTGCTCGGCCGGTACGGTCGCAAGGCGACCGCCGAGCAGAAGGAGCGCTTCATCCAGGCGTTCAAGGACTCGATGGTCAAGAACTACGGTGCGGCGCTCCTTGAGTTCCACTCCAACATGCTCACGGTTTACCCGACGCACGTGAAACCCGGCACCAAGGTCGCCACGGTGCGCACGGTGTTCAAACGTTCCAACGGCGCGACGATCCCGGTGCTGTTCTACGTGTACATGACCCCGTCGGGGTGGCAGGCGTTCGACCTCAACGTCGAGGGCATCAGCTACGTCACGAGCTACCGCGCCGAGCTCGGTCCGCAGATTCAGCAACACGGACTCGATGCGGTCATTCAGCGGCTGCAGGCTGGTGAGAAGCCGGCGGCGCTGAAGAAGCAGCCCTGAGCGCACCGATGGCCACCGGCGCCAGCGAATCGAAGGGCGGGGTGTTCGAGTTCGCCGTGAGCTCCCCGGAGCGCTGCACGGCGCGCGGGGCGCTCACCTTCGCCACGGCCAGGCGCGCCCGAACCCTCGGGCTCGATGCCCAGCGCGCAGCCGCGAAGTCATTCGTCATCGACTGCGGGGAGATCCGTCAGGCCGACAGTGCCGGACTGGCGGTGCTGCTCGACTGGCTCGCCGAGGCGCGTCGCGCGGGCAAGGCACTGCATTTCGAGCGGCTGCCGGAAGGCCTGCTGCGCCTGGCGCGCATCAGCGCCGTCGACGGGATGCTCCAGCAGGGAGTCTGATCGGAGGCCGCGCGCGTGCGCGCGGCCTCACTCGGTCCGAGGGCGGTCAGTTGCCGCCGCTTTGCAGCTGCTTCAGTTCCTCCTCCGCTGCGTTCTCCTTGGCCTCGCCCTTGACCATGAACGCCCGCTGCGACAGATACGCGTGGCGGGCGAACGTGTACGGATCGACCGATTGGGAGATCAGGCGAATGGTCGGCTGCATCTCCGAGTCGGTGTTGAGCAGCCCCGCTCCGCGGGTGCCCCAGTCGGCCCAGGTGTTCTGCACGTAGTGCACCGGATCGGTGTATTCGGCCGGGACCATGCCGGCCGCATCGCGCACATCCGAGGGGCCGAGGAACGGCAGGACCAGGTACGGACCGGTGCCGATGCCCCACTTGCCGAACGTCTGTCCGAAGTCGCGATCCTCAGGCGGCATATCCATGTGCGAGGCCGGATTGAACAGTCCGCCGATTCCGATCGTCGAATTGACGATGAAGCGCCCCGAATCGCGCACGAAGTCCTTCAGCTGCCCCTGCAGCAGCGCGTTCACGATCACGGTCGGGTAGCTGAGATTGGCGAAGAAGTTGCTGATCCCGGTGCGCAGCGGGTGCGGCACCACACGCACGTATGTGCGGGCCACCGGGGAGGCGACGTGCTGGTAGAACTGCATGTCGAAGTGAAAGGTGGCGCGGTTCATCCGCTGCCAGGGATCGCGCGGGTCGCGCTCGGCACGCGGCACGGCGGCGCAGCCGAACAGCGTGAGTGAGACGAGGGTCAGGGTCAGAAGCACGATTTTCTTGCCGTTTTTTTCCATGACGTATCCGTGCGCGATGCGAACGCGCATTGTAGCAGCCCAATGTTCCGGTCCCAGCGCCGCCTTGCAGGCGGCCCGCCGGCCGCCTAACTCCGGTGGCGCGCCTCGGCACGCTCCAGGTAATCCTTCACTTCCTTCATGCGCGCGCTGATGCGCTGGCGTTGTACGTAATTCAGGTTTGGCATCGTGAGGGCAATCTGGTACTGCTTGATGGCGAGCGGCAGGTTGCCCTGACGAAGCTGGTATTCGCCCATGTAGTAGTAGGCATCACCGAGATCACCGGCCGCGCTCGCCGCGCGTGCGGTGAGCGCGATCTCGCGCGGTGTCGGGTCGACCAGGTTGAACAGGTTCAGCAGCATGCGGTGCGCCTGCGCATTCTTGTGGTCGAGCATCAGCGTCTGCGCATAGCGCACGGTGACCGGCACGTTGAGCGGGAAGAGCCGTTTGGCGATGGCGAAGGTGGCGAGCGCCTGGTGCATCTCGTCGGCCTGTGCCTGCGCCTGGCCGAGGGCGGTGTAGAGCAGGTGCAGATCCGGGTGCGCCGCGAGCAGCTTGGCAAACACGCGCACCGCGCGGTGCGCATGGCCGGCGCGCATCAGCGCGAGTCCATAACCGTACTCGATACCGATCCCGTCGTGGCCACGCGCGATGCGGCCGGTGTAGTAGCCGACCAGGTTCTCGGAGGACGGTGCGGTGAGCACACGCACACGCTCCTTGATGATGTAGTAATCCGGCGAGCTGGAGTTCGGTGCGGGCGGAAACTGCGCGGCGCGCGCCCGGGCCTGGGCGATGCGGTCGACGGTGATCGGGTGGCCGATCAGCACCGCCGGCACCCAGCTGTCCTGAATGCCCTCCAGGCGCATCATTTTCTGAAAGATGTCGGCCATCGCCTCGGGGTCGAAGCCCGCGGCCGCCAGGTATTCGATGCCGACGCGGTCGGCTTCCTCTTCCACGCTGCGGCTGTAGTCGATCTGCTCCTGGGCGGCCAGTCCCTGCGAGGCCACGACGCCGCCTTCGATGGCCTGGCCGCTGCCGCTGGCCGCTCCGAGCAGGATGGTGCCGAGCATGGCCGCGAGCGACTCGATGCTCGCCTTGTGGGCGTTCAGCAGTTTGCGGGCAAGGTGATTCTGGGTCTCATGGGCCGTCTCGTGCGCCATGACCGCCGCCAGCTCCGACTCGGTGTGGGTGAAGGTGATCAGACCCGAGTTGATGAATACGAAGTCCCCGGGCGCGGCAAAGGAGTTCACCACCGGCGTGTTCACGCAGTAATAGTGGAACTGCGCGGCACCCTTGACGCTCTGGGCCGCCAGGCGCTTGCCGATCTCGTTCAGGTACTCCTCGACCTCCGGGTCCTCGACCAGCTGATGCTGCTCGCGCATCTGCAGGGTCATCGAGTAGCCGATCTGGTACTGCTCGCGGGGCGGCAGCGCGACGCTGGCCGCGCTGCCGAGCGCGGGCAGCTGCGAGTCGATGGCCGAGGGCAGGTCGGTGGTGAGGGGAATCGGGGGCAGTGGCGGTGGCACGGCGGCGGCCGGCGGCGTCAGCACGGCCGGAGCCGCCACCGCCGCATTCATGAAGGCAGCCAGCACTATCCATACGAGCAAGCGCATGCAGGTTGGACCTCGCAGAGCGCCCATGGGTTTCCCTTTACGAACAGAAACTTGCATTTCTTCAGCCGCGGAACCGCGCGCCGGTATGGGCGGCAGCTTACAGGATGTCCGATGCGAAGTCCGCCAGGCGGGAGCGCTCCCCGCGCACCAGCGTCACGTGGCCGGAGTGCGGCCAGCCGCGGAAGCGGCTCACGGCATAGGTGAGGCCGGAGGTGGTCTCGGTGAGGTACGGCGTGTCGATCTGCGAGACGTTGCCGAGGCAGGCGAGCTTCGTCCCCGGCCCGGCCCGGGTGATCAGCGCCTTCATCTGCTTCGGGGTGAGGTTCTGGGCCTCATCGAGAATCACGAAGCGGTTCAGGAAGGTCCGGCCCCGCATGAAATTCAGTGAGCGGATCTTGATGCGGTTGCGCAGCAGGTCCTGCGTGGCGGCCCGGCCCCAGTTGCCGCCCTCCTGGCTGCCGGTGAGCACCTCGAGGTTGTCCATCAGTGCGCCCATCCACGGCTCCATCTTCTCTTCTTCGGTCCCGGGCAGGAACCCGATGTCCTCCCCGAGCGGGATGGTCACGCGCGTCATGATGATCTCGACGAAGCGATTGCTCTCGAGGGTCTGCAGCAGTCCGGCGGCGAGCGTGAGCAGCGTCTTGCCCGTGCCGGCCGGCCCCAGAATGCTGACGAAGTCGATCTCGGGATCCATCAGCAGATTGAGCGCGAAGTTCTGCTCGCGATTGCGCGCGCTGATGCCCCAGACCGCGTGCCGCTCGCTGCGATGATCGCGCAGCAACTCGATGACGGCGCGTTCGCCGTCGATGTGCCGCACGATACCCTCGATGCCGTGCTCGGCGCACTCGTAGAGGCCCTGATTGATCTGCCACTCACCCACGGCGGGTCCCTTGATCTCGTAGAAGGTGCGCTCCCCTTCTTTCCACGAGCGCATGTCCTGGCCGTGGCGCTCCCAGAAATCCGCCGGCAGCTCGCTCATGCCGCCGAACAGCACGTCGGTATCGTCGAGGGTCTTGTCGCTGTAGTAATCCTCTACATTCACTCCGAGCACCGCAGCCTTGATGCGCAGATTGATGTCCTTGGAGACGAGGATCACGGTGGCGTCCGGCAGGTCGCGCTGCAGGCTGAGGGTCTGTGCGAGGATCGCGTTGTCGTTGCCGGCCACTTGCAGCGCCGGGGTGACGCTCACGGTCGGGCGGGTCTGAAAGTACAGCCGTCCGGAACTGGGCCTCTTGCCGTGGTTGCCACTGAAACCGCTCGGCAGCGCCAGGCCGCGGTCGATCTGCTCCTTGGTGGCGCCACGGATGATGTCATCGAGGAAACGGCTCGCTTGGCGCACGTTGCGCGAGGCCTCCGACATGCCCTTCTTGTGCGCGTCGAGTTCCTCGAGCACGACCATGGGCAGGTACACGTCGTGCTCTTCGAAGCGGAAGATGCAGGTCGGATCGTGCATCAGCACGTTCGTGTCGAGCACGAACACGCGCCGCGCCCGGTGTTGCCGCGATTTGCTCTCGGCGTGCGCCGTCATCGGTGCGGCGTCGCTGCCCGCGGCAAGCGGCGGCTCAGAGCGCACGCGCCGCTTCAAGGACTTCTGCCGCATGCCCGGGCACCTTCACCTTGCGCCACTCCTGGCGCAGCACGCCGCGCTTGTCGATCAGGAAGGTGCTGCGGTCGATGCCGAGGTACTTGCGCCCGTAGAGGCTCTTCTCTCGGATCACGTCGAACAGTTTGCACACCCGCTCGTCTGTATCGGACAGCAGCGCAAAGGGCAGCTGTTCCTTGCTCTTGAACTTCTCGTGCGAGGCGAGGTTGTCGCGCGAGATGCCGACGATGCGCGCGCCGGCCTTGGCGAAGGCCGCGTGCAGGTCACGGAAGTCCTGCGATTCGCGGGTGCACCCCGAGGTCATGTCCTTGGGGTAGAAGTAAATGACGAGTGCTTTGCCGGCCGCGCCCTTGAGCGTGAAGGTTTCCGCGTCCGTGGCGGGCAGGGAAAAATCAGGAACCTTAGTTCCTACTTCGATCTTGGCCATCGGTCAGGATTTCACCGGTTCGAGAATGGCATCCAGGTTGAGCGAGTCGCAGTAGTCCATGAACTCCTCGCGCAGGTGCGCGACGTGGATGCGGCTCGGCACGTTGACGATCATCTGCACGGAGAACATCGGCGCGCCGGTGTGGGCGGCCGGGTAGCTGCGGGTCGAGACTTCGGCAATGTCGATGCCGCGGCTGGCGAAGAATCCCGACAGCCCGGCGACGATCCCGCCCTGATCGAGACTGACGACGTCGATCGAGTACGGCAGCATGTCGGTGCGCGAGGGGCGCGGCTCGGTGCGCTTCATGTGCACGCTGAACGTGCCGGTGCCGGCGAGGCGGGTCAGTTCGGATTCGAGCTTGGCGAGCGCATGCCAGTTGCCCGAGATGAGCAGCAGCATAGCGAATTCCGCCCCGAGCGCCACCATGCGGCTCTCGGTGATGTTGCCGCCGCACTCGCTGATCACCCGGGTCAGCTCATGGACCATCCCGGTTCTATCGCTGCCGATTGCCGAAACGGCCAGGTGCTGCTTCATCGTGTCTGTCGGTGCGGAAGTCATTGTGTACGGCTGCAGAGTGTACCGGGAGCGTGGGGCGCTGGCGACCGCCCACAGGAGGGAGACGGAGCGCGCAGCGGCGGAAAGCACGGACAGCGCTGAGGGACGCCGAGACTGTGAATAAACACAGCTCTCTGCGATGCACGCCGCGGCCGCCGCTGTTGGCGAGGCGGTGCGGCTCGCAGGACGCTGATCAATCCGTTCCAGAGCGGATATACTCGCGCCTCGGTTCGGCCCACTCGCGCGATCCCACGATTGAATACCCCTTTGAGCCCGCATGCATCCCCCGTGGCAGACCGTCGCGGCATCGCTGAAATCCTCACCGGCAGTCTCGTCGCCATCGTCACCCCCATGGCCAGGGACGGCGCGGTGGATTTCGAGGCATGGGATCGCCTGATCGGCTGGCACATCGACAGCGGCACGCGTGGCGTGGTGATCGGCGGGACCACTGGGGAGTCCGCCACGCTAGAAGAGCATGAGCTGCTCGAGCTCACCGAACGGACGTGCGCGCGCAGCGCGGGCCGGATCGCGGTCGTGGTCGGTGCCGGCTCGAGCAGCACGGCCGCGACCGTGGCACGCGCGCGCAGTCTGTCGCAGCTGTCGCTCGATGCGCTGCTCGTGGTCACGCCGGCCTACAACCGGCCGACGCAGGACGGGCTCTACCGCCATTTCGCAACGGTGGCCGAGGCGGCCACCCAGCCTCTGATTCTCTACAACGTCCCGGCTCGCACCGCCGTGGACATGCTGCCGGCGACCACCGGACGGCTCTCGCAACTCCCCGGCATCGTCGCGGTCAAAGAGGCGGTCCCGGGCGCCGACCGGGTGCGCCAGATCCTCGCCTCGAGCCAGAGCGAGTTCCTCGTGCTGAGCGGGGACGATGCGACCGCCCGCGAGGCGATCCTCGCCGGGGCGCGCGGGGTGATTTCGGTGAGTGCGAACGTCGCACCTAGAGCGATGTCCGAGATGGTTGCAGCGGCGCTGCACGGTGATGCCGCTACGGCGATGCGCCTCGATTCAGCCCTGCAGGGGCTGCATCAGGCGCTGTTTCTCGAGGCCAATCCCATTCCGGTCAAATGGGCGCTGGCGCAGCTGGGGCGGATCGGTCCGGGCATTCGGTTGCCGCTGACGGAGCTGTCCGAGTCCCATTGGCCGGGGGTCCTGGCCGCGCTGCGGGCCGCGGGCCAAATGGCCTGAACACCCCTCACGGGGTCGGGCCACCATGAAGAGTCGAGGAGAGTCGTTGATGAAATTCAGAGCCGCATGGGCTCTCGCCGCCGTTGTGCCGGTCCTGTCCGGCTGCCATGCCCTGCGGGCGCTGACGGCCGAGTCTTGCCACAAGCCGCAGCCGTACCAGAAGGCCGCCAGTGTCCCGCCGCTGAAGATCCCGGCGGGGTTCAACAGCCCCGATACCGCCGACGCGCTGGTGGTGCCGGCACTGAAGGGGCCGACACCGCCGCCGCCGACCGCGAAGGATCCGTGCCTGGATGCCCCGCCGTCCTATGTCGTGCCGCACCCGATGCCGGCGCCCAAGGACTGAATTCGGCGATTCGTGCGGCCGGGCTGCCGTTGAGGGCCGGCCGTAGTATCATGCGCCCCCCGTCCGGGACCGGAGGGGGCAGCTGATGCCCCGCCGAGCGCCGCCGGCACGGGAGCAGGACGCGGAGAGGTGGCCGAGCGGTCGAAGGCGCTGGACTGGAATTCCAGTAACATCTTCACGGGTGTTCGTGGGTTCGAATCCCACCCTCTCCGCCAGCTCTGTTCCGCCCTGTCTGGCGAACATGACAGAGGCTGACAAATCAATGAGTTGAGCTATTGCCTGTCCCATCGCGTCCGGCCAAAATGCCATTCCCGGCCCAAAAGTACGCATGGAGTCCGCACGGCAATGGCATCGATTACGCACTACGGCGAGGGCTGGCGGGCGCACCTGTTCGTCGCCGGCCGCCGCGAATCCCGATTCTTTAAGCTCCGTCGCGAAGCGGAGCGGTGGGCGGCAAGGCGGGAGGCCGAACTGCGGGGCGGTGGCACCGCGATCACCTTCGCCGAGGCCGCCGAGCGCTGGTTGGCGCAGCACCTGCCGGAGCTGAGCCACGCGAACAGCCAGCGCACGGTGGAGCAGTCGATCCGGGAATACGTGCTGCCGCTGCTCGGCAGTCGGCGGCTCGATGAGCTTCGCCGGGCGGATTTGGTTGATGTCGTGCGCCGCGTGGCGGCGGCGGGGAAGGCGGAGACCGCACACCGGCTCGGTCAGCGCATCCGCGCGATTCTCGATCATGCCGTCGATCACGGCGATATCGAATCGCATGCCGGCCGGGCTCTCCCGGGTCCTGCCGACGGTGGAGAAGACCCCGATGCCGGCAGTCACGCCGGCGGAATTACCGGCGCTGATGAGGGCCATCGACCGCTACCCGGAACCGGTCACCCGCTTGGGCCTGCTGCTCTTGGCGCATACGTTCACGCGCACCAGTGAACTGATTGGGGCGCAGTGGTCCGAGATCCGCGATCCCGAGACCTGGGTGATTCCGGAGGAACGCATGAAGCGGCGCATTCCGCACGTGGTGCCGCTCTCCGGGCGGGTGTGCGCGATCCTCGACGAACTGCGCGCGATGACGGAGGAAGAAAGCCCCTACATCCTGGCCTCGAGCCAAAATCCGCGCTGCTCGATCTCGAACAACACGCTGCTGTTCGCCTTGTATCGCTTGGGTTACAAGGGGCGTATGACCGGACACGGCTTCCGTGCGGTGGCCTCGACCGTGCTCAATGAGAGCAAGCGGTGGGGCAAGGATGCGATCGAGCGGCAGCTCGCGCACCGGGAAACCGACGAGGTGCGCGAGGCGTACCACCGGGCGCAGTACCTCGATGAGCGGCGCAGGATGATGGCGTGGTGGAGCGACTATCTGGACGAGAGCCGCTCAAGAACCCACGAGTAGGGGATGCGGCCCGCAGATGTTTGCGGGGGATTCATGCGCCGCACCGTGCGCCCCGAGCAGCCCAGCATCTCTCCGGCCTGCTCATAGGTCACGGTGCTGGCCGTCGGCCGCTGCGCGAGTGCACGAGCCACGGCCCGCTCGATGAGCGCGACCAGGTCGGACTCGGTCAGGGTGACTGTGCGGTCCATCTCAGCGGCCCTCATCGATGTCACGCGACGCCCCGCGCGGCTCGCACCGCGATGCCTGCGGTGTCGATGCTGGCACGTGGAGGGCGGTGGGCGGCTGCACGGCGTCATCGATGATCTTGCCAAAACTCATGCGGCACCCCCATCGATCTTGACGCCGCCACCGAGTCTTTCGAAAAGCACGGCGCGCTCGGACTCTGCAAGCATCACTGATCGGTCCATACTCCATTCCCCCTGCGGGGAGATGCGCGGAAGGCTCTGACATTCATGCCGGGGGTCAGTATGTCCCTGGCGTCGGCAATACCCACCCGCCTGGCAACTGCCCTCGGGGCGCGGAGTATGTCCAGCAGTACGCGAGTCCCCCAGGCGCGCGAACCCGCCGCCAGCCGGGCTGATCACAGCGGATGAGGAGGTTCAGGCCGCCAAGCGGTGCGTTGACGACGGCGAGTGCGTGCGCCTCGCGTCCCTGCCGACTTTCGGCCCACGCGAGCGCGCCGCGATGCCCCTCCAGCGCGTAGAGGTAGCCGGCCGCGGCACCGAGCAGGGCGAGCGACACCGAACCCGTCGCCGTGATCCACGCGGCGCGCAGCGCGGCGGGCCTGCTGCCTGCGGCGTGGAGCTGGCGGCTCGTCGCCGCCAGCTCGTCAAGGACCGGCCGGGCCTCCTGGCGCAAGGCCGCTACGGCCTGCTCGGCGGTCGCGGCGCCTGTTTGCGTGAGCGCGGCACGGGCATCGCGGATGAGCATATCCATCTGGGCGCGCAGGCCCGCGAGAAGTGCATCGGTGGTCTCGCTCATTTCGAGTCCTCCGGCGGCGCGTCGAGGTAGTCATAGACGGCTCTGAGGTTCACCATCGCCTTGCGGGCGAAGCCGATGCCGTCCAGCGCCAAGCCCAAGCGAGCCTCCGCGTCCACGTTCCCGCGCGCTTTCGCGGCCTTCTCGCGTAGCGCGTCCAAGTCGATCCCTGCAACACCCGCGATGCCGGTGCTGTCGAGCAAGGCGTGGTAGGGCGAGTCCGAGTCGAGGAGCGGGGAGTAATAGATCGGGGCCGGGCAGAGCTCGATGCCGGCGGATGCGCAAAAGTCCGCGACCTGTTTGCCGGCCGCCGACTCGCGCAGATCCTCGAATCCGGTCTCTCCCTTGCGCACGAGGTTGTACACGAGCACCCGTCGCAGCGCGCGGGGCAGTTTCTCGGCGAACTTCTCCAGGCCCGACGCACACTTGCGGCCCGACTCGAACGGGATGACGATGGTCATATCGGCCGGGAGCTGCCCGACCTCGGTCAGCTCGGTGAGCACCTGGGCACACAGCTCACTGTCGGTGACGCCGGCGTCAATAATCGTCGTGTGTGCGCCGTCGGCGGCGAACAGGCGCGTCTTCAGGATGCGCCCGCCACGCTCGTCATCGCGGGACAGCAACTCGACCTCATCTCCCCCCGGGGATGCGCTCTCGATGGAGAGGATCGCAGGGCGTGGAGCGTGAGCGGCGAGGACGTGCTTCGCGATCACGGTTTTTCCGATGCTGCCGACGGGCAGCGCTACGATGTAGGTCTTCATCTGGGTTTCCTCTTGTTCGGGCGTAGATCAGAAAGGATGTCGGCGGGCTCCGGTCCGTACGCATCGGCGAGGGATGGGCTCGATGACGTGGTGGATTGCGCCACGTCGGCGGTGGCGGGGTTCGCGCCTGGCGCGGGTCGAGGCTCCTGGCGCACGTTCATGGGCGATTTGTGGACCCGCCCAAGATGAGTTCTGCACCAGCGCCGCAGCCAGCGAGGGGAGACGGGATGCCCGGCGCGGCAAAGAGCACCGGCGATCTGGGCATAGCTGTATCCCTCCGCCAGGCGCCGGGAGATCTCCTGCCCCCACGCCCACAGCGGCGAGCGGCGGCGGGCCGGCAGTCCGGCATCAGTCATTCCGAGTTCTGGGGGCTTGTGAGCGTGATCCATGTGAACCTCCATGCCTTTATTCCCCCACCAGGGAGGGCAGCCCCTGGCCCATGACTCGCCCCATGGTTCACACCGTCCCGAGGGCTATTGATCGCCCGATGCGATGGGGCGGATTGCAGCCCCGCGGCAGCCCGCGGGATAGACCGCTGTATGACCCTCGTCTGGTCGCTGGATGGCCCGTTGGATAGCCTCGAAAATTCCGTACAAGGTAAGGGGTTGTGTCACATTCGGGGGGTGCGCTTACGCGCACCGGCTGCGCCGGGCATTCCCCTCGTGTGACCCACCGCCCCCCGGCGCTCGGCGTGGCTGTGCCACTTCTCGCGCCCCGGGGCTACCCCACCGTGGTCAGGGTGCTCACGCACCCCGACACCCCTCAGTCATCACGTCGCCAGTGGCAGCGCATCGGACTCGATCCTACGACGCCGCGTCTTGCGGCGTGGTGGTGGAACCCCAAGTCTCGGAACGCACGGCTTGCGGCCCTCGACGCCGCGCAGGAGGTTGGGTACACACGCACCTCCACCGGGGCTGGGTATGACATGCGGGACGCGGCGGAACACCAGGCAAGCGCTGAGCAGGCTGCGCTCGAACGGCTGGAACGCGAGGAAGGACTGGACCTGCCCCGTATCCGGAACTCTGAAACCGAGCCCGAGATCAAACCGGACGACGAGTGGGACTTCGGACGGTGATGTCTTCCCCTTGCCGTCCCAGGATGAATCCCGGCAGCCGGACCCCTTGCTGCCGATCGAGACCGCAATGGTCCGACAACGCCAGAGCGACCCAGCAATCTGAATGAATTGCTTCGCAGCAGCCTCATGCCGCCTTCGCTGCCTCCTCAAGGAACGGGACGTTGGAACGTATTTGTCCAGGTCGGGGATTTTCATCGAACCAGGCCGCCAGGGCGCTCGTCGAACCATACAGGCGGAGTCCGCTCCACGCTCTGCTATCACCACCTGCACCAGTCAGCGCAACTACCGCTTTTGACGCGAGGCACGTGCCGAGGTTTTGTATACGATCCGCATACGTATTCATTTGTCGATTCCACCGCTTTGTGATACGAAGTTTTTCGCGAACCGGGCTCGAAAGGCAATCCGGTAGAGGCACGGGGAGATGCGTGGCTCTGGATAGGCGGTACAGCGGCTGATCGCCACCTATTGAATCGTTGCAGAGGTTGGGAGCGTGAGCGACAACTAACAAGTGTGAGGGAGTAAACAATGCACGCACGATTTGGACGCAAAGTGCGGTTGATCGGCCATTGCATGGCGATCGCTGCAATCATCTTGGGTCTGCCCGTGCGGTATGCACTCGGACAAAACCAGCAGCTGCAGGATCCATATTCGCCCGCATACGGACATCCCTATAGGCACGGAGTGGTGCCGACGCTGGAAGCCTGGCAAGAAATGCGGGCATGGGAGGCGGCGCACTTGGCGCAGGCAGCGATTTCCGCAGGCACTTCCGCCGACACGGTGACGTACGGCGGAGGCATCGACGGAATCGGTGTGACCAGCGGAACGCCAAGAGTCTACCTGGTCTTTTATGGAAGCCAGTGGGCCAGCGGCGGGGATCCCGACGGGGCGGCGATCTACCTTCAGACACTCTTTTCCGACGTAGGCACGGGCAGCGAGCTGTGGTCCGGCACAATGACCCAGTACTGCGACGGATCCTCCGTCTCTAAAGGCGCGACTTCCTGTCCGAGCGGTGCCGCCTATGTTGGCTACCCATTCATGGGTTCCCTGGCCGGTGTCTGGTTTGATACCTCGAGCGCCGCACCTTATGAGGCGACGCAAGCGCAGCTTTCCGCCGAAGCGGTCGCGGCAGCCGCGCATTTCGGGAATACGTCAGCGGCGTCCAACCGCTACGTTCAGTATATCATCGCGTCTCCATCTGGAACGCACCCGGATGGCTTCGGTTTGGGGTCTAATAGTTTTTGCGCATGGCACAATTACACGACATCTTCATATGGCGATATCGCGTATACAAATATGCCATATGTCGCTGATCTTGGAACAAGTTGTGGAGAGGACTTTGTAAACAAGAGCACGGGCACTCTCGACGGCTTCTCAATCGTTGGCGGCCATGAATATGCCGAAACCCTGACTGACCAGAATCCTTTTGGCGGTTGGACCAATCCTTCGACCGGCGAAGAGGTCGGGGACGAATGTGCCTGGATCAGCTCGGGTCAGGGCGCAGCTGCGAACGTGCGTATGGGGAATGGGACATATGCGATGCAGAGCATATGGTCCAATGACTCCAATGCGTGCGATATATCTCACAGTCTCATCGGAACGTCGTTGAGCGCAGCTTCAACGCAGCAGTGCGGAACGTTCACGACTTCGACGAGTAATTATTCGGGCAGCGAGAGTTATTCCTGCACCGTACAGGTCACGGTCAGTGGTGGATCGGGTGGCTATGTGGCCACCGCGACGGCGTATCCGTTTACAAGCGGTGGGGACACCACCGTTTCATCCACTTCGACCGTGTTTCCAGGCATGGTGACGGTATCGGGCAACACGGTATCGGCTACATACAGCTCAAGCAATGGATGGTGTTTCCCGCCGCCAAGCGGTGCATTGTACGCCATGTTTGGCGATTGCGCATTCCCACAGACGATCGTACTGGCGGTGACGGATAGCTCTGGCAGCACCCAAACCTTCGGGTTCTCGATAGGATTGAGCGGTAACGCGTCCTTCTGCCCGCCGCCGGGTGTGGGCGATGAGTGCAGCGAGACAGATCCGCTGTACGCGACGGACTGAGCGAGTCGCCGGAGTGGCACCAATGCGAAGCACCGCGAGGAAAAAATTCAAGAGGGGCGCGCCATGAGACGAAATTTTCCGCACTGCTACGGAGCGCTGCTCGGTTGTGTGGCGATGTTGGCGCTGGCGGGCTGCGGTGGCGGCTCCTCCCCCGCTCGTAGTTCCTCTGCTTGCGCAGCATGCTCGGTGGGCGGGACGGTTTCCGGGCTCAGCGGTAACGAGAGCGTGACGCTTCTGGATAACGGTGCGGACGCGCTCGACGTCGTTGGCAACGGCTCGTTTACATTCTCGACCGACCAGAGCACAGGGATGGCTTATGACGTCACAGTAAAATCGCACACGCCTGGAATTGCGTGCGCGGTGAATAACGGGAGCGGTACAGTCGGCAAGTCGAATGTGACGGGTGTCATGGTGTCCTGCGCCGACGGCACGGAAAGCGTGCTGTACTCCTTTGTGGGTGGCAGTACCGATGGCGTCCGTCCCGAGGCGGGTCTGATTATGGACGACGCCGGAGACCTTTATGGGACGACGATCGGCGGCGGTGCGAACGGCGACGGCACGGTATTCAAGATCAGCGCTGCCGGCACGGAAAGTGTCGTGCATTCTTTTGGGGGTGGCACAACAGACGGTGCGGGACCATATGCGGGTCTGATTATGGACGGCGCAGGGAACCTCTATGGCATGACGATGTACGGTGGTGCGAACAGTGGCGGTACAGTGTTCAAGATCAGCGTTGATGGTACGGAAAGCGTCCTGTACTCCTTTCCGGCTGGCACGTTTAGTATCCCTGCCGTTTCCACGACTGTCGGGGGTACGTGGATTGCAGGTCAGTACGGGGGCTTGGTCATGGACAGTTCCGGAAACCTCTATGGAACAACAAACGCTGGTGGCACTAGCAACAACGGCATGATATTCAAGATCAGCGCTGCCGGCGCGGAAAGTGTCGTGTATTCCTTTGAGGGCGGCACAACTGATGGGTCAGATCCGGAGGCGGGTCCGATCTTGGATAGCGCCGGGAACCTCTATGGGACGACCTTCGGTGCCGGCGCGACCGGCGCCGGTACTGTGTTCAAGGTCAGTTCCGGCGGTACGGAAACGATCCTGCACTCGTTTGCGGGTGGTACGACAGACGGGTTGGGAGCTAGGGCGGGCGTGGTCATGGACAGTGCCGGGAATCTCTACGGAACGACCTTCGCTGGCGGCATGAAAGGCGACGGTACGGTGTTCGAGCTTAGCCCCACTGGTACGGAAACGATCCTGCACTCCTTTACGGGCGGGACATCCGATGGGTCGGGGCCGTTGGCGGGGCTTATTATTGACAGTGCTGGAAACCTTTTTGGAACGACAGCGTACGGCGGCACGAATGGTGATGGCACAGTATTCAAAGTCAACCCCACCGGTACAGAAACTGTCCTGTACTCTTTCGCCGGTGGCCCAACCGACGGGGCGAACCCGGTGGGAGATCTGGTCATGGACAGCGCCGGGGATCTCTATGGAACGACGGTGTACGGTGGCGCGAACGGCGGTGGCACGGTGTTCAAGATCAATTGACGAGAGCAATCAGCTATTCGCCATCGAGGGTGCACAGACGCAGAGCGGGGTGCACAGACGCAGAGCGCGAGGCAGCGCGGCACGAACTCTGTTGGATCCGCGGGGCCTCGCGCTCTGCGGTCGACGCATTGCCGGCTGGTGAAAGATGTTCGGTTCACGCACGTGCCATTCGCTGTTACGGAATATCGAGGCGGGTGTATTGGTTCGGCGGCGTCTACAGGGTGACGATTGCGGGTCTGCAGGACAAGGCGGCAAGAGACACCCGCACGATCTTTGTGTAGCGTTTCATCGCCGCGTCGTTGCCCTCGTCATCGAGAATGCCCACGTTGATGATCTTGCGTGCCGGTCCTTGGAGCTGATCATGAAGCCTGTGGCAGCGACCCCACCGAATGGAGAAGTGATGATTGGGATTGGTGCCGTCGTAGATCATGGTAACGATGATTTGATTCTTCCCCGCGTCGTAGCGCACAGGCCCAAAGGCGTCCGCCCGCACGTCGGTCACCATCATGACCGTGATTGAAAGCAGCAAGCCAGGCACCCATTTCCATCGACGCGCGCGCATCCGCATGTGCGCGCCGGAATTCTGATGCGAATTCATGGCCAACTCTCCGATCCTGCTTCTTGCCACGACCGCAGACCGCGATTCTGGATCATCTCGAAACTGCCCGCAAACGGCCGAGTTCGCCAGGCCAGGAGCCGTGGTCCACGCGCGAAAGCGGTTTGCATCGGCAGCTTCCGCCCGGATGGGAATACGCGCCCGTCCTGCAGTACGCAGCAGCAGGCTCGCCCCGGGGGCATGGATTAGGGCCGATTGCGCCTCAGAGCGCACCTGGGACGCGCTCCGCACCATCCGGCGGGGCCTGCGCCGCCGGAATCCTCCCCGTCCGCGCACTCTCACCGCCCGAATCGGCGGTTATAGTTATACCCAATACAGCCAAGGCCGCCGCGGACGCGGCGGCGGAGTCCTCGGCCCGGATGAGAACCCAGCGGCGGGTGCGGGTCGTCACGCAGACGCCGTGAGCGTCGAGGTGAACGCCGACCGTCCGGCGACGAGTGACAGTCACCACCGCGCGGCGCGTCAGGGCCGTCTCGACCTCGCGCACGTCACGGACGAGATCGGGATCGTTGCCGACGGCCTCGAGAAGCGGGTCGATGAGATCGACCGGCGGCGTGTCGGGGCCGTGTGGTACCCCGCGCGTGGCGGCGAGGTCGCGGAGCCGGCGCGCGGCCTGCGCCTGCCCGGCTTCCACTTCGGTGTGGACTTCGGGGTCGGGGTGCGGGAACTCACGTTTCTCGGTCACCGTGGCGATCCGCGCGCGCTGCCGCGGCGGCACGATGGAAGGCAGCGTAGTCGCCGGCCCGCGCGTGTTTCGCGATCTCGCGAAACTCGGCGGGGGCACCATCGGGTAGTTTGCGGCGCATCTCATCCCACAGCCCCAGCATGCCCTTCGCGCCGCAAATCTGGTAGCCACGGACGCCCCACGTACTGCGCCAGGCATCGTTGCCCTCGAGCTCGTCCCCGGTGATGCATCGACTCAGTTTGCCGTCCGCGCACGCGACAGTCTTGCAGGCATAGGCCATGCAGTACTTTCCGACGGCGTCGATCGAGCGCGCGCGTTCGATTTCCACCGTTGGTCCGCCGCCAAAGCATTTGGTCAGGATCTTCACGACCTCCTCGAGACGCGCCTCGGGGACGAAGAGCGGCAGGTGCCAATGCGTGCAGCCGTCCGCGTGCGCCTCGGCGTAACGCGGCGCGATCCAATCGATCCCCGCCTTGGCAAGCCTCGCCCTGGCGCGTGCCCAACACTTCGCGAGGTGGGCTTGAGAGGCGCGCGGCAGCGAGCCGTCCCATTTCGACTTGCCGAACTTCGGCGAGGGGTGGAAATTCGGTGGGCAGGTCAGGGTCGTGAAATAGGGGTAAAGACCGCGCTCGGTGGCGATTTTGGTCAAGCCACTCGTTACCGCAAGGTGTTTGGCCCGTTTCTGCTGCGGGGTGCGCGTCACCTTGGCGAGCGGGATCGCCTCGCCGGTTTCTGGGTCTACGATGAGGCTCGTATCCTTCCACTCTGCCTCTTGCTCGAGCTGTTCTCGGCGGTCATGTCGCGCTCGCCTCGACGCATATTTGGCCTGTTGACCTCGCGAGCCGACGCGACCGCGCCACAACACCTCAGCCTCGCGCGCCTGGCGTACGCACCGCCGCATGTTCCGGCGTTCGGCCCGAATCGCCTCGTTGGAATCGACCGTGGCCCGCTCGCTGGGTTCGCGC